>JACRBX010000226.1 GCA_016219225.1 Deltaproteobacteria bacterium | reverse complement strand
TGAAACCACTCCCCCGAAGGAAAATAGAGGACCAGGAGGCAAACAAAGCGGGCAGTCCGTTTTGTTTCCGGAACCCCATCTAATAAAAACAGGAGTTTTTCAATATTTTCCTGATCGGTGGCCCGCTCCCCGGCGAACCGGGCCGAATAGATCCCCGGAGCACCTTGTAAGGCATCCACTGCCAGCCCTGAATCATCGGCCAATACCGGCAGATGGAGGCTTTCCGATATAGTTCTGGCTTTTTTAAGAGCATTTTCCAGAAAAGAAGATCCATCTTCAATAACTTCCGGGAGATCGGGAAAATCGTTTAATGACCTGTAAGTCAGAGCCGGGATGACCAGGGAGGTTTCAATCTCCCTTATTTTCCCCTGATTTTTGGAAGCCAGGACTAAAATCATGCGGTTGGATTAAGGACCTGATGTTGAATGGCGGTCAGCTTCTCGATGCCCTGGGTGGCCAGGGCCGTCATCCTTTCAAAAGCCTCTTTGGAAAAGGGTTGCCCTTCGGCCGTCCCCTGAATCTCAATAAACTTACCGCTGCCGGTCATGACAAAGTTGCAATCCACCTCGGCCTTGGAATCTTCTTCGTAATTCAGATCCAGGCAAATCTGGTCCTCCACCACGCCGACACTGATGGCCGCCACAGAGTCGATAATCGGATTTTTCGGGATGGACACCTGTTTTCGAAGATATTCGACTGCATCGTGCAACGCCACATAGGCCCCGGTAATGGAGGCCGTTCTGGTACCCCCATCGGCCTGGATCACATCACAATCGATCCAGAAGGTCCGCTCTCCAATCACCGTCAGGTCCATCACGGCCCGTAAAGACCGGCCTATCAGGCGTTGAATTTCATGGGTCCGTCCCCCAACCCGGCCCTGGGTGGATTCTCGGGTGGTCCGGGTCTTGGTGGACCGGGGCAGCATAGCGTATTCGGCCGTGACCCATCCCCGGCCGCTGTTTCTTAAAAAAGGGGGGACCTTCTCTTCGAGAGAGGCCGTACAAATAACCCGGGTCTCTCCCAATTGGATCAGGACCGAACCCTCGGCATTTTTTATGTAATTTCTGATGATGCGGACCGGACGCAAGGCATCGGGTTTTCGACCATTAAGACGCATATCTTTTTCTCCTCTGTAGTAAAATGGGATAACTAATCATGCCCGACACTCTCTGTCAAGCATTTTTAAAAATGACTCTTGACATTTTTAAGCTAACCGCTATCTTTAACCTATCATACAAAGGAGAAACAATGTCAGAACCATTTAATCCCCTTTCCTTTTTTGATTTACCGGAAATAAATGCCCTGATCTTTCATCCCCGCCCGGATTTCAGTGATTCCCCTCCGGCCGGAGCCGAGGACCATCTGTTCAAAGTGGCCCCCGATACAGAGGTCGGAGCCCGCTTTTATCTTTCCGATCCCGCCGGACCCCATCTTCTGTTTTTTCATGGCAATGGGGAAATCGCATCCGACTACGATGAGGCCGGAGTCCTTTATAATCAGTTAGGCCTGAGCCTTCTGGCCATGGATTATCGGGGATATGGAAAGAGCCAGGGCATGCCATCCCTGGGCACCTTACTCACCGATGCCTTGGTCTTATTTGATCTTGTTTATGAATGGATTCAAGAAAGAGGGCGCCGCGGACCTTTATTGATCATGGGTCGCTCCCTGGGCAGCGCACCGGCCATTGAGATTGCTTCGAAGCGCCTGGAAAAAATAGCGGGGCTTATTATTGAAAGCGGCTTTGCCCACTCTCTTCCCCTCCTGGAATTAATCGGGATACCGGTTGAAGGCCTTGGGCTTCAGGAAAAAGACGGTTTTCGAAATTTCGAAAAGATTTCCCATATCACCAAACCCACCCTGATCCTTCACGCCCAATTTGACGAATTGATCCCCATGCCAGAAGCCGATGTCTTGTTAAAAAATTCCGGGGCCAGGCGGAAAGAAATGATCATCATCCCAAGGGCCGGTCATAACGACATCCTGATGCGTTGCGGAAGGGAATATTTTAATACGATCGCCCGTTTTGCCAACAGCCTGAAGCCCCGGGGAAAAGATTAACCAAAACTACTTTAAATTCCTTTGTTATTCGTTACTGGTACCTCGTTTTAACAAGCAACCATTAACGACCCGCTGTGGGTCAGCCTCCGGCCGAGAGCGCTTCTGCTCCGAACAAAAAAACCTGCCAATAAAAAAAGGCTGCAAAATAGGGGCGAACCCTATTGCACAGCCCTTTCCATCCATCGGATCATTCCGCTTTTATTACATTGGCGGCCTGGAGTCCTTTTGGACCCTGGGTCACCTCAAATTCTACCTTTTCCCCTTCCTGCAAAGTGCGAAATCCGTCTCCTTTAATTGCTGAAAAATGAACAAACACGTCACTGCCATCATCCTGGGAAATAAAACCGTACCCCTTTCGGTCGCTGAACCATTTGACCTGGCCTTTGGCCATTACAACTCACCCCCTCTCCACCATAACATTTAAGTTGTAACAGCTTCCGGCCGGAAAGAACCAGACAAACAAAAGCATTACTGGTTACTACCATTTTCACGTACCACAAACTTTGTACAACTGATCGGTGATGATAAAACGGTCTTGACTGCAAAGTCAAGGAAAAATAATACAAAAAAACAGGCCATGCAATGGCTGATTCTTTAGATTCTCAGACCCGCAATCTGCAAATTTATTTCTCCCATTTCCACTGTTACGGGTTACCCTTGCATGTTACGCGTTATTAGAGGAAAGCCTGCAATAATTCAGTCCTTTGAAAAATTCGAGCCCTGGTCTAAAAATTCGGACTTTCTTGCACGTCATTCCCGTGAAAACGGGAATCCAGGGTTTTTTCATCTTAGAATAGGTTCTGGATTCCGGCTTTCGCCGGAATGACGGAGTGATTGTCGACGCTTTTTGAAAAAGCTAAACTGATACGAAAGCCTATATTTTCTCAACCCGCAACCCGCAACAGAGAAATTTTTGGTTAGGCTTTGGCCCCTTTATCCATCAGGATGGAATAATATTGTATAAAATACAACAGACCGGACCAGACGGTTAAGAACAAAGCAATCCAGAGTATGAGAACACCCCAAAAGTGGAAATCAATCGAATAATAAGGGTAATGAATCATCAGGGGAATTAAAGCCAGGGCTTGAAAAAAGGTTTTATATTTCCCCCACCAGGAAGAAGAAAGGATGTGTCCCTTAGCGGCCAACATGGCCCGAAGCCAGGTCACTGCAATCTCTCTTCCAATAATCAAAACCCCTATCCAGGCCTCAATCCTATCCATTCCGATAAGCATGATCAGGGAACATCCGATGAGCAGTTTGTCGGCCAAAGGGTCTAAAATCTTTCCAAACTTGGTAATTAAGTTTTTCTTTCGGGCCACAAAACCATCCAACCAATCGGTAACAAAAGCCGAAGTAAAAATGACGGCGGCCAACAGACTGGAATTCGGGTTTTCGGATTGCAGGGGGATCAAGACAAAGGGGATGGAAATTATCCTCAAAAAAGTAAGATAATTGGATATATTCAAAATCGGGGGATTGGAGGGGGTCATCAATAGGCTTTATTTTACCGGGGACTTTATTCTACCGGCTTGAAAGGAGTTGATTTTTGAGACGGTGATAAATCTGCAGGACCTTTTGAACATAACTGCGTGTCTCTAAGTAGGGCGGAATCCCTCGGTAGAGATTCACCTTCTCCGGCCCGGCATTATAAGCCGCCAGGGCCAAAGACACATCCTGGTTAAACAGGTCCAATAAATGCCTCAGGTAGCGCACCCCCCCCTCGATATTGTCTCTGGGGCTGAAAGGGTCGGATACCTGAAGGTCTCTGGCGGTCTGCGGCATGAGTTGCATCAATCCCTGGGCCCCCTTGGGGGAAATGGCCTGGGGATCGAAATTCGATTCCACACGAATGACGGCCTGAATCAATTTTGGGTCGATCCCGTATTGCTGTGAGGCCTCGTCGATATGGTTGTTGATAAAAGGGGCGTTGGCCAAAGTAGGTGTTTTTGAAGAAATATTTTTTCGATTCTCTTTGGCAGGGGGTGGAGGCTGGCCTTTCTGGACCTCCTTATAGTAGAGTTGATATTTGGATTCGGTGGGTACATTGGTAAAATGGACCACCCCGTTTTCATCCTGATACCGGTAGATATCGGCCGCCGCGGGTCGGAGCATCCCGAAGCCCACAGCAATGATGAAGGGCATGAAAAAGGCCAGCAGCGTTTTAATCGTTAACAGATTTCTGGTCACGGCTTATTTCTTATGGGGAATTTTTTTCCAATCATCCAAAAATTTTTGGATCCCGATATCGGTCAGGGGATGCTGGGCCAATTGTAAAAGTACCTTGTACGGAATGGTGGCGATATCCGCCCCCATCAAGGCAGCCGTTAAGACATGAACCGGATGGCGGATGGAGGCCACGATAATCTCCGTTTCAAAGCCGTAATTATTAAAAATAGTCACAATTTGTCCAACCGTTTCCATCCCTTCCTGGGAGATATCGTCTAAGCGGCCCACAAAAGGACTGACATAGCTGGCACCGGCCTTGGCTGCCAACAGGGCCTGAAGAGGAGAAAAAATCAAGGTCACGTTAGTCGGAATCCCTAAGGCCGAAAGTTTCTTGACCGCTTTCAGGCCTTCCGGGGTCATCGGTATTTTAACGCAAATATTATTATGAATTTTCGCCAACGACTGCGCTTCTTTAATCATTTCCGGTGCGGTTTCGGAAACAACCTCGGCACTGATCGGCCCATCAACCATCTGGCAAATCTTTTTGATCAACTCCCGTGGTTTCTCGTTTTCTTTAGACAGCAGGGAGGGATTGGTGGTTACTCCATCCACAAGTCCCAAGGCCACGGCGGCTTGAATTTCTTTCAAATTGGCCGTATCAATAAAAAATTTCATAGGGGATCCTTTCCAATATATTTATCCCGGCACAGGGTACTGCAAAAATAATGCATCTCCCCCTTCGAATCATTAAAGACTACGGCCTGGCGTTTAGGCAGATAGACCTTACAGACCGGGTCCTGGACCATCTCATCCTGTATTTCCTGGGGCGGGTTCTTTTTCGGCAATTGCGGCGAAGATAAAAATCTTCGCAGTAACCGATAAACCAGATACCCGACAAGGAATAGTATAATCCATCTCAGCATAATTGTATATAAAAAATACCGTTCGTCGTTTGTCGTTCGGCGAAACCCAAAAATGAATTCAGCCTTCGTTATTCGATATTTCCCTCTTCCCGACCTACCAGTTTAATAAGACCCTGTCCTTCACCGGCCCATTCATCCCTTAACCGGGCCATGGTCTTTAGTAAAACCGGATGGATATAATCCGGGGCGATTTCCGCCATCGGCTCCAGAACAAACCTTCTTTTTTCCATTAATGGATGGGGAAGGTTCAAATGGGGCTCCCTCAGGATAAGCTGGTCGTAACAGAGCAAATCCAGATCAATAACCCTCGGCCCCCATTTAATAGTCCGTTCCCGGCCCATGGCCTTTTCAATTTCCAACATCCGGCACAGAAGGACCCCCGGAGTTAGCGGGGTCTCCAACAACACAACCCCGTTGACAAACCATTCCGGATCTTCCAGGCCTACCGGCTCGGTTAAATACCAGGAGGAACGCTTAAGGATGGCCTGCCCCGGAAGGGCTTGAAGCAAAGAAATGGCCTCCAAACAATTTTTTTTTTATCCCCCCGGTTGGACCCGAGTCCGATAAAGGCCTGATGACCGGCCATCAAAAACCCGCCCGGTTCAGCCGCTCCACAGCTTCCTGGAGGCGTTCCTCCGGAACGGTCAGGGAAATTCGAAAATAGCCTTCCCCCGGATCTCCAAAGCCGTTTCCCGGCGTGGTTACAATACCGGTCTGTTCCAATAGGTGAACCGTGGTCTGCGTTGAAGTATATGCTTTAGGGCTTTCAATCCAGAGATAAAAAGTGGCCCTGGGCGGATCGACTCTCAGGCCGATCTTTTGCAGCCCGGCCACCATCAAGTCTCTTCGCCTTTGATAGATCCCGTTTATCTCTGAAAGGCAGTCCTGGGGGCCTTCCAGGGCCTCGATACCGGCCCATTGAATGGCCTGGGCCGCACCAGAATCGATATTGCTCTTGATCTGACTTAGCCCGGCGATCAACTGGGGATTGCCTACGGCAAACCCGATGCGCCACCCGGTCATATTATAGGTCTTGGAAAGGGAATGGAATTCAATACCCACATCCTTGGCCCCGGGGATTTCCAAAAAACTCATGGGTTGAAAGCCGTCAAAAGCGATCTCGGAGTAGGCGGCATCATGACAGACGATGATCCGGTTTTCCTGGGCGAACCGGACTACCTCTTCAAAAAAACTTCTGTCGGCCACGGCCGCCGTAGGATTGTTGGGATAATTGATGAATAAGATCTTGGACCGGCCGGCCACCTCCCTGGGAATTTTGGACAAATCCGGCAAAAAGCGGTTTTCTTTTAAAAGGGGTAAAAAGTATGATTGACCACCGGCAAAAAGGGTCCCGATATGATAGACCGGATAACCGGGGCTGGAAACCAGGGCCAGATCCCCTGGGTCCAGAAAGGCCAGAGGAAAATGGGCAATGCCTTCCTTGGAGCCGATTAAGGTAACCACCTCTTTTTCAGGATCCAGGGTGACGCCGAACCGGCGTTGATACCAGGAAGCTACGGACGAACGAAAATCATTCATTCCGGAATAAGATGGATAGCGGTGATTCCTGGGATCCCGGGCGGCCTGGGTCAGCCGGTCCAGAATATGGTCCGGCGTCGGCAGGTCCGGATCACCTACCCCTAAATCGATGATATCCACCCCTTTGGTCTGAACCTCGGCCTTGAGACGGTCAATTTCCATAAACAGATAAGGCGGAAGCTGTTTCAGACGATCTGCCTTTTGAATCCAATCCATAAATGTGCGCTACTTAGTGCGAAATTAAAGTTCGGAGTTAAGAGTTCGGAGTTCGGCGAGAACAATAAAATCCGTAGTTCATGTTCCGGTTTTGCTATGTTTGACTCCGAACTAATCACTCCGAACTAAAAGCTTCTATTATCCCTTCAGCCCCAACACATCATGCATATCATAAAGCCCGTTCTTTTGATGGATGATCCACTGGGCCGCCCTGAGGGCCCCGCGGGCGAAGGTATCTCTATTGTGGGCCCGATGGGTGATCTCGATCCGTTCCCCCATGCCTCCGAAAAGGACCGTATGCTCGCCAATAATATCCCCGGCCCTGAAGGTCTGGATGCCGATTTCTTCCGGCTTCCGTTCCCCGATAATCCCCCGGCGTTCATAGACCGCCACCTGGTCTAAGTCCTGGGACCGGGCCTGGGCCAGGATCTGGGCCAGTTTCAAGGCCGTACCGCTTGGGGCATCTTTCTTCATTTTATGATGGACCTCCAGGATCTCCATATCAAACCCTTCCCCCAGAGCGATAGCCACATCCCGAACCACTTTAAACAGCACATTCACCCCGACGCTCATATTCGGGGCCAGGACACAGGGAACGGTTTGACACAAGACCTTGACTTCTTCCAACTCCTGGCCGGTAAATCCCGTGCTGCCGATAACAATCGGTTTCTGCCGGCCGGCAGCCAGGCGCAGATGCTCCAGGGAAGCGGTATGGAAGGTAAAATCAATAACGACTTCCCCTTTGTCCATGGCTGCTTCCGGATCGGAGGTAATGGTCAGGCCGGTCTTTCCTGCCCCTACCCATTCTCCAAGGTCCTTATCAACCGAGGGATGGCCGGCCTTTTCAAAGGCCCCGCTGACCATCATCTCCTGGCTTTCGGAAATAAGCTGGGCAATCCTTCCCCCCATCCGTCCCCCGGCCCCGGCTATAATCGTTTTGATCATAAAACCTTCCTCTTTATTATAATTGAAAATTCAAAGCTGATGGACTTGTAGAAAGTCGTCATTCCCGCGCAGGCGGGAATCCAGGCTAATCCGAACTTTTTAAAAACACTGGATTCCCGTTTTCACGGGAATGACGGAAAAGACCAAATTTTTACTTTTTACAGGATCATCAAAACTAAAAAGCAAAAGTAGGAGAGTCTCCTTTGAGCTTTGAGCTTCTTTCAACTGTCCAAAGCTTCCTCAAAAACTTCTCCCTCAAAAACCTGACGTACGGCCCCTTCCAGATAAACTTGATCGATGGCTTGTCCGGCCTTGCCTTCCAGATAAACCGTTAAGATCTCTCCCCCCCTGGTCTGGACCCTGACCGGGGAGGTCAGTTTAGTTTTTAAAAAGGCCATGCCGGCGGCCGCAACCGCACCCGTTCCACAGGCCAAGGTTTCCCCTTCCACTCCCCGTTCATAGGTACGCACCGAAAGGAGTCCAGAGGGAGTCAGTTGAACAAAATTCACGTTGGTGCCGGCAGGTTTAAAGTGCTCATGAAAACGAACTTTCGGACCTACCTCTACCGGATCCACTTTTTCGATATCTTCCACCCAGATAAGGGTGTGGGGGACTCCGGTATTTAAAAAATCAAAATGGAGTACCAGGCCGTCAACAAGGATCTGCTGATTAAGTCTCTGGTCTTTGGGACGGGTCAACTGAAGTTTTACCACAGGGCCATCTACCCGGGCCTGGATGGGGCCGGCCAGGGTTTCAAAGGTCATCTCCGGGCCGGTTATCCCCTTGAGAGAAGCAAACCGGGCCGCACATCGCCCCCCATTGCCACACATCTCGGCCTCGCTGCCATCGGCATTAAAAAACCGCCATTTAAAGTCATACCGATCCGAGGGGACGATAAAAATCATCCCGTCGGCCCCGACGGAAACCATCCTCCGGCACAGGCCTTTAGTTAAAGCAGCCATTTGAGAATCAGGAACCTGCCTGGAACGGTTATCGACCAGGATAAAATCATTCCCGGATCCGCTCATCTTGGTGATTTTTAGAATAGGTTTTGAAGGCATTATAATTTCTCTGGCAATCGGCTATGGGCTATGGGGAATAAACCAAAAAAGAAGATTTCCTATAGCCTATAGCCCATCGCCTATTGCCTTTGCTCTCTTATTTATTTTAAAAAATCCGGCATCTTCTCCAAAGCGACCAACTGGGCATAGGATTCTCTTTTCCGGATCACCTCAAAGGTCTTTCCCTGGACCAGAACCTCCGCCGCTCTGGGCCTGGAGTTATAATTGCTGGCCATGCAAAAGCCATAGGCCCCGGCACTCATGACCGCCAAACGCTCCCCTGGTTTCGGGAGGGGCAGGACCCGGTCTTTTCCCAAAAAATCGCCGCTTTCGCAAATCGGGCCCACCACATCGGCCTGGATCTTTAAACGGTTACGGCGAACTACGGGCTGGATCATATGGAAAGAACCATACAGGGAAGGCCGGATCAGATCGTTCATACCGGCGTCAATAATGATAAAGTTTTTTTCTTCACCCTTTTTAATGTACAAAACCTTGGTAACCAGGATTCCGGCATTCCCCACAATCACCCGACCCGGTTCCAGAATCAGGGTATAGGGCATGTCGCCTAATTCTTTGGTGATGGTCCGGGCATATTCCTGCGGATGAGGAGGTTCCTCCTGGTCATAAGTGATTCCCAATCCTCCGCCTAAGTCGATATACCGGATTTCGATTCCCTGTTCTTTCAATTGGGAGGTCAATTTTTTTAATTTCTGAATCGCCTCCAGAAAAGGCTGGGTGGCCAGCAACTGGGAACCGATATGACAATCGACCCCGATCACGTTGATATGAGGCAATGTCCGGGCCAATTGATACTCTTCCAGCGACTGCCGGATATTGATCCCGAATTTGTTCTTTTTTAAACCGGTCGAGATATACGGATGGGTCTTGGGATCGATGTCAGGGTTGACCCGGATAGCGATAGGGGCCTTTTTCTTCAATTGACCGGCGATCTCATTAACGACCTTCAGTTCTTCCGGAGACTCGATATTCAGGAGCAGGATCTTTTCTTTTAAGGCATAACGGATCTCTTCCGGCGACTTCCCAACCCCCGAATAAACGATCTTTTCCGGGGGTATGCCGGCCTTCAAGGCCCGATAAAGTTCTCCTCCGGAAACAATATCGCTTCCGCCGCCCAGCCTCCCGAAAAGCCGTAACAACGCCAGATTGGAATTGGCCTTCTGGGCATAACAGGTCAGATGACGGATCTTTGAAAAGGCCCGATCGAAAACCTTAAAATGGTGCTCCAGGGTTGCCCGACTGTAAATATAACAGGGGGTGCCGACCTGATCGATGATCTCTTGAATAGATACTGCTTCGCCAAAGAGTGTGTTTCGTTTATAGTGAAAGTGATGCATAAATTATTATTCCTGTTATTTTTGATGAGTTCGTAATAAGTCGCTAAAACCCGCATTCCGTCATTCCGGCGAAAGCCGGAATCCAGGTCTTTCTGTCTCAGAATAATTTCTGGATTCCGGCTTTCGCCGGAATGACGGAGAGGTTGCCGATGCTATTTCAAAAGCTAAATTGATCCCCTTTTTTACTTTGAGCTTTGAGCTTTCAGCTTTGTGCTTTGAGCTTTCAGCTTTCAGCTCAACTCATGGATTATAAGTTATTTTTATTTCCCTGGACCTGGGACCTTCCAACAGGGCCGGGGGCATTCCGACAACACTGATGGCGTAATAATAGGTCTTTCCTGCAACTACCTGGGCGTCTTCAAAAATCGTATCCTTCACGGCTTCCGGGGTGATCCTTTTGGCTGTTTTTTCGTTTTCCATCCTTTTATAAACATGATACCCACTGGGAATCATGTTTTCAAGCCCTTCCCAACGGATTTGAATGCCCCTCGGCCCCCCTATGGCCACCAATTCCTGAACAGCCGAGGGCGGTCCTGTCCGGGTAAAAACCGTACTCTTTTCTTCGGAGATTTCACTTTCCAGAAGACTCTCCTGGATCCTGCGCAAAGCCTTTACCCGATAGGCATACCTGACCCCTTCCTGAAGTCCCGAATCAACATAAACCGGTTTCTCCAGCGGTTTATCATTAACCTGCATCCAGGGTCCTTTTCCTGTTTGTCGATAAAGAAAATAACCGGCCAAGCCCTCGGGAGAGGTTCCATCCGTTAACGACCGGGGCGGGGCCCAGGAGATTTCCAACCCTTGCGAATCGGACTTGATTTGAACGGCAGAAGGCGGCTCGAGGGGGAAATCCCAGGCAATCCTCAATATTTTTGAGGGTTGACTTTCCCGTTCCCTTTTCGTTACGGCGGTCACCTGGAAAGAATAGGTATGTCCGGGTTTGAGCTGGTCTTTGGTCAGTTCCACCTGGTCGGCCTCGATCTTCAGGCCTACGGCACTCGGTCCTTTCAAATCAATTCGACGGGTTTCCTGAAACCGATCCGGACAGGTCACACAAAAATCCTTGGTCGCCCATTCCCCCTTCTGAAGAATAAAACCTTTTAGATCGGTCAGGGGACTTTCATCGGTGTTTTGACTGGGGATGGTCCAGGACAAAACCAGATTTTTCCCTTTGATCTGGTAACCGAGAGGATCGACGGCTTTCGGTAAGACCTTGACCGGGATGACCGGATTGGCTTTTTTCCCGCAAGATACCAGGCTGAGAATTAATAAGACCCAAACCACTTTTACCGCCAATTTTTTCCGGCATCCGTCTAACAGGAACATATTCTCTTCTCCATCTCTCGCAAGGCCTTTTGGACTTGTTTGGGGGCCGTTCCTCCCTGTGAATCCCGATGGTCCATAGCCGAACGAAGCTCCAGCACGGTTCTTACATCCTTTTCAAAAACCGGATGAAAACCTTTCAATACCGACCAGGGGATATCCTTTAACTCCAGGCCCTTTTTCAGGGCATGGGCCACGATGGTCCCAACCGTATGGTGGGCGCTCCGAAAATCCAGTCCTTTTTTGACCAGATAATCGGCCAGGTCCGTGGCCAGCAGGTATCCTGTTTCGGTGGCTTTTTCCATGGAATCGGCTTTGAAGGTCAGTTTCGGCCAGAGACGACTCAACAAACGGGTGCAGTTCATCAGGGTGTCTACCGTATCAAAAACAGGTTCTTTATCCTCCTGCAAATCCCGGTTATAGGTCATGGGCAGGGACTTCATAACGGTCAGCATGCCCATCAGGTGTCCATAGACCCGGCCGGTTTTCCCCCGGATCAATTCCGGGACATCGGGATTTTTTTTCTGAGGCATGATGCTGCTGCCCGTACAAAAGGCATCACTGATCTCGATAAAATTAAATTCCGAACCGGACCAAAGGATTAATTCCTCGGACATCCTGGAATAATGCATCATCAGGATAGCCCCGGCCGAAAGAAATTCGATCACAAAATCCCGGTCACTGACCGCATCCATACTATTGGCCGAGACCTGACTAAAGCCCAATTCCCGGGCCACCAGATTACGCTCAATTGGAAAGGAAGTGCCGGCCAGGGCCGCACTGCCTAAAGGCAGCACATTGACCCGGGTCAAAACTTCGCTCAGACGCTGCTGATCCCGGAAAAACATCTCCAGATAAGCCAGTAAATGATGGCCGAGGAGCACCGGTTGAGCCCGCTGCAGGTGGGTATAGCCGGGAAGGATCAGATGCCCTTGATCCTTGGCCTTCTGGAGCAAGGCCTTTTGCAGGGCTTGCAGTTCCTTTTTCAGATCCTGGATCTTTTCCCGGAGATAGAGCCGCACATCCAGGGCCACCTGATCATTACGGCTCCGGGCGGTATGAATCTTGCCGCCGATGGATCCGATCTTCCCGATCAACCGCTTTTCCACGAACATGTGCACATCTTCATCTTCGATCGGAAAGATCAGTTGCCCCTGGTCCCATTCCTTTCGGATTTCCTTTAAGCCTTGGCTGATTTTCCGGGCTTCATTCTTGGGAATGATCCCCTGATCGGCCAACATTTTCAAATGAGCCAAACTTCCGGCCAGATCATAGGGCAAAAGCCGCTGGTCATAGGGCAGGGACGCCGTAAAGGCCTCTACCAGGGGATCAACCGGCTCTGAAAACCGGCCGGCCCAGAGTTTTTCGGTGTCTTTCTTTTTAACTACCGAGGACTTCATATACCCCTTAATCATTAGGAAAAAATTATTTCTTGCTTAGCTTATATCTTTTGAGCTTTCAGCTTAATTCTTTTTCGCCACCAGATTTTGAATCTTTAACCTTAATCCGTTCAAACGGATGAATCCCTCGGCGTCTTTTTGACGATAAACCTGATCTTCTTCAAAGGTGGCGAAATCCATCCGATAAAGGGAATGATCCGATTTCCTCCCCGCCACCATGACATTCCCTTTGTAGAGCTTCAATCGGACGATCCCTGAAACCGGCATTTGGGTCTCGTCGATTAATTTTTGAAGGAGTTCCCTTTCCGGTGAAAACCAGTATCCGTAATAAATCAGTTCCGAATAACGGGGGATCAGGGAATCCCGGATGTGCATTACCTCCCGATCCAGGGTCAAAGTCTCAAGGGCCTGATGGGCCGTGCGGATCAAGGTTCCGCCAGGGGTTTCATAGACCCCACGGGATTTCATGCCCACATAGCGGTTCTCCACCAGGTCCATTCGGCCGATCCCGTGTTTTCCGCCCAGGCGATTAAGATGGGATAACAATTCAGCGGCCTTCATCGATTGGCCGTTGACGGCCACCGGATCCCCTTTTTCAAAATGGATCTCGATATATTCAGGGGAATCAGGGGCCTTCTCCGGTGACTGGGTCATTTGAAACATATCTTCCGGAGGTTCCATCCAGGGGTCTTCGAGGATCCCGCCTTCATAGCTGATATGTAAGAGATTGGCGTCCGAGCTATAAGGCCTTTGAGGCGTTATAGGAATCGGAATCCCATGCTTTTCCGCATAACTGATCAGGGCCGAACGGGAAGTCAAATCCCAGTCCCGCCAGGGGGCGATGATTTTCAGACCGGGACTCAAAGCCATATAAGTCAACTCAAACCGTACCTGGTCATTCCCTTTCCCGGTTGCCCCATGGCTGACCGCCTGGGCCCCCTCGGCTTCGGCTACCATCACCTGGTGTCTGGCGATGATCGGTCGGGCCAGCGAGGTCCCCAAGAGATAAAACTGTTCATAAGCAGCATTGGCCCGAAAGGCCGGGAAGACATACTGGCTGACAAATTCCTCCTTCAAATCCTTGACAACGAACTTGACGGCCCCGGTTTGCAAGGCCTTTTTTTCGACTGTCGGCCATTCCTCTTCCTGCCCCAGATCGGCCGAAAAGGCGATCACCTCAGACTCATAGGTTTCCTGAAGCCATTTTAATATGACCGAAGTATCAAGACCGCCTGAATAGGCTAAAACGATCTTCATTAATCCATTCTCCTTAGTACGAAATAAAGTTTCAAGTATGAAAAACCTTGGACCTTGAATCTATTTTCATGCTTTGTCGTTGACCCAATGGGCATGACTGCTTAATATGAAAATAACTCTGGAGTTACCTTCCAGGATTGTTTCTTCTCCGTCATGCCGGACTTGATCCGGCATCCAGGAGGTTACGGGCTTTCTTCCTCCTGGATTCCGGCTTTCGCCGGAATGACGAGCTAACTCCACGTCTTAGGAAATTTTTCATGCTTCGTGGTGCCCTCAGAGGCATGAGTGCTTAGTTCGAAAATAGAAAGATTCAGGCTATAGACTATAGGGGAATAAAAACCAAAAAATCGTTTTATCTTGCCCATCGCCTATTGCCCATAGCCTATAGCCTAAAAAATATTTTCCTGCTTCATGCCGCCCCGAAGTCTTCTCGCCCTTCAATGATAAACTCCAACAAGGCCTTATGCACATGGAGTTTGTTCTCTGCCTGGTCAAAGACCACGGAATTGGGACCTTCCAAAACCTCATCGGTGATCTCCTCCCCCCGGTGGGCCGGCAGACAATGCATGACCAGACATTCAGGGTCGGCCAGCGATAAAAGCTTTTCACCTAATTGAAAGGGCTGAAAAAATTTTATCCTTTCCGCCGCTTGATCCTCCTGACCCATACTGGCCCAGACATCGGTATTGATTACCAAAGCCTCCCGAACGGCCTCGACCGGATCACGGGTCAGGACAATCCTTTTCCCGGCCTCTCTCCCGGCCCTGTTGAAAATTTCTGCATTCGGTGCAAAGCCCTCCGGACAAGCCAGCACCAGGTTAAACGGGAACAGAGCGGCCGCCTCAATCCAGGAATGGGCCACATTGTTTCCATCCCCCAGCCAGGCGATTTTTATCCCTTCCAAAGAATCTTTTCGTTCCCATATCGTAAAAAGGTCGCTTAAAATCTGGGCCGGATGAAAAAGATCACTCAGGGCATTAATGACCGGAATCGTGCTGTATTGCGCAAGTTCTTCCAGGGTCTGTTGGGCAAAGGTGCGAACCACCAGGCCATTCAAGTAGCGGGATAAAACCCGGGCCGTATCTTTCAAAGGTTCATGGCGAGCCATCTGAGTATCCCGGCTGCTGATAAAGACCGGATAACCGCCGGTTTGGACTACAGCAACTTCAAAAGAGAGCCGGGTCCGGGTGGATGGTTTTTCAAAAAGGAGGCCGATATTCTTTCCCTCTAAGGGCAAATCCTGGACCCGTCCTTCCTTATATTCCCTGGCCCTTTTCCAAATGCCCTCAATTTCTACGGCCGTCAGATCGCTCAGTTTTAAAAAGTCTCTTTTCATCGGGCAACCATTTTTTTATAGATTATTACAATTGGATAGCACTACAGCGCCACTTTTTTCGTCATTCCCGAACGTCTTTATCGGGAATCCAGGATGCCTTAGTAAAAAAATTCGCTGTAATACTAATTTTTTCGCAATAATTCCCTCAAAACCTTTATCAAGGCATCGATTTCTTCTTTTTCAACAATCAACGGCGGCGTAAAACGCAAGACCGTATCCTGGGTACAGTTGATTAAAAATCCCTGGTCGAGACAGGCTTCAACCAGGGGCTTTCCCGGACGGTCCAGGGCCAGGCCCAGGAGAAGTCCCATACCCCGGACTTCGATCACCTGAGGGAATTCATCCTTTAATATTTTCAAGCCCTCCCTGAAATAGGCACCGGTTTGTCTAACCCGGGCCAGGAACCCTTCTTCGGAAATGATCTTAAGGACCGTGCAGGCTACGGCGGTTACCAGGGGATTCCCCCCGAAAGTGGCCGCATGGGTTCCAGGCTGGAAGGCCTGGGCTACCTCTCCTGTGGTCAGCAGGGCTCCGATGGGTAGACCATTTCCCAGGGCCTTGGCCAGGGTCATGATATCCGGTTGGCAATCAAACTGTTCATGGGCAAATAAAGTTCCGGTACGTCCCAGGCCGGTCTGGACCTCATCCAGGATCAGCAGGGCCTGCCGTTCCCGACAGCGTTTTTTAACTTCTTTGAGATAATCCTGATCCGGTACTCGAATGCCCCCCTCACCTTGAACCGGTTCCATAAAAACAGCACAGACCGAATCATCCCATTTCTGATCCAAAGCCGGAAGATCGTTAAAAGGGACAAAGGAAAAACCGGGGACCAATGGCCCGAAGCCCTTCTGAAATTTTTCCTGGCCGGTGGCCGAGAGAGAACCGAGGGTCCGGCCATGAAAACTGTTTTGCATGCACAGGATGGTCGTTTTCCGGGGTCCGAATTTTTCTATGGAAAACCGACGGGCCAGCTTGATGGCCCCTTCGTTGGCCTCGGTCCCGCTGTTGCAGAAAAAAACCTGGTCGGCAAAGGAGTGGGTCACGAGTTGTTCGGCCAGGGCAATCTGGGGTTCTATATGATACAGGTTAGAGGTATGCAGGATCTTTTCCGCCTGTTCCTTCAGACTTTCCACAACCCTGGGGTGGCTGTGGCCTAATGCCGTAACGGCGATACCGGCCAGAAAATCCAGATAAACCCGGCCATCCTGGTCCCAAACCCGGCATCCCTGCCCTTTTTGAAAAGCCACCGGGGTCCGGGCATAGGTGTGCATAAGAACCGTGCTGGCCCGTTCCACAATCTGATCAATATTTTTTTTGGATTCCATTGTTTTCATCTTTCGCTTTGAGCTTTGAGCCTTGAGCTTTGAGCTTTGAGCTATCTCAGTCATTGACGATCTCCGTCCCTACCCCGCTGTCGGTAAAAAGTTCCAGAATGACCGCATTCTCTACCCTTCCATCTATGATATGGGTCTTTTCAACCCCTTGAGCCAGGGCCTCCAGACAACAATTTACCTTAGGAATCATCCCGCCGCTAATCGTCCCATCCTCGATCAGGCCGGGGATTTCGCTGCGCTTCATCGTGGAGATCAATCGCCCGCTTTTGTCTTTAACCCCTTCCACATCGGTCAAAAGGATCAGTTTTTGGGCTTTGAGTGCCGAGGCCACCTTGCCGGCCACCAGGTCGGCGTTGATATTATAGGTTCGGCCCATCTTTCCGACTCCGATGGGGGCAATCACCGGGATAAAATGATGATGTTCCAGCGTGGTAATAATCTCGGTATTGACCTCCACCACTTCCCCTACCATGCCGATGTCAATCAACTCCGGCGGGTCCTCAGTACCCCGGCTTTTAAAGAGTTTCATTTTTTGGGCCACGAGGAGTTGGCCGTCCTTGCCGCTCAGGCCGATGGCCTTGCCCCCTTGCTGATTGATCAGGTGAACGATCTCTTTATTGACCTTGCCGCCCAGGACCATTTCGACCACATCCATGGTCTGGCTGTCGGTAACCCGCACTCCTTGCACGAACTGGGAAGAGATGTGCATCTGGTCCAGGACCTTTTTAATCTGGGGGCCCCCACCGTGGACTATCACCGGGTTGAGACCGATGTATTTCATCAGAACCATGCTTTTGGCAAAACCGGTCTTCAGATTTTCATCCACCATGGCATGGCCGCCGTATTTGATCACCATGGTCTGATGATAAAACCGCCGGATATACGGTAAAGCCTCCATCAGGATCGAGGCCTTCTCCAGGTAAATGCTATTATTTTTATCTATCGACATAAGCACCTTCAAAAAAGTCCACTGTGCAGGGTTGATGATCCTGCAAAAAGTCCGGAAGAACCCATTTCCGTCATTCCCGTGGAAACGGGAATCCAGTGTTTTTCAATAGTTACTAATGGCCTGGATTCCCGCCTGCGCGGGAATGACGATTTTTTACGAATTCATCAAGGTGCAGGGTTTTCCCGCTTGAAACTTGCATCTTGCAACTTTATTTTCGAACTTTACCCGCTTGCCTCTCGCTTGTATTTTTTTAATTCCGAAATC
>JACRBX010000225.1 GCA_016219225.1 Deltaproteobacteria bacterium | reverse complement strand
AGGAAGAGAAGCATCAGATTGGAGGTCCCCGGCCGGGAATAGCCTTCAAAAAGGTTATTATAAATAGTGACACTGAAACTGCCACGATCCACTTCGCCTTTCAGACAGGAGAGATAATCATTATCCGGCCCCTGTCCGGAGGAAACATGGATGCCGTACCCTTTAATCTTGCCCCTCAACTCCTTATTCAATCCCAGCCAGACGATAAAGGAAGAGAGGCTGGGCCGGTAACCTTGAAGCTTTTTGAGGTAATCGGCAGGAACCGCCTCCCTGGGGAGCATTTCCTGAAAGGTCCTGAGGGCCCCGGCATTGCTGACCACGGCCCTAATAGGGGACGTTCGTGCTGAGCGTGCTTAGCGAATGCCCCCACTCAAATTTAACATTTTTTGATTAAACGATAATATTCTTCAATATTTCTTCATAGTCCTGCTGGTTGAGCGTGCATTCCAATAAACTGTCGAATCGTTCCACCGTTAGTTTGAGATGCATGGCCATTGATTTATAGGTTTTGGGAGAAATCGGTTTCCTTCCTTTGGGAACGGTTATCCGAGCAATTTTTTTATTTTCTAATTTAAACCAACCGTTTAATTCTCCTCCTTCACGGAAGGTAATATGCAGTTTTTTTTGGCAGCATATTTTCACTTCCTGGGTATTGAATCGGCTGTTTTTCATCAATCAGCCTGTAATCCTTTCCATTAGAAACCGTTTGATGTTGAGCCATTCTTCGCTAAATTCGTCATCTTCCATCAAATCCTCATAGAGGGATTCAATTTCGCGCTTAAGCATTTCTACGGCTTCTTCGGGATTATTCCCATGGCCATATAAAGGAATTTCCGTAGTTCGGGCAATAAAACCGGTTCCATCGGGTTCCAAAACGGCATCCAGGGGAACCAAAAGATGTTTGTGCGGTAAAAAGGAAATTTTTATAAATCCCAAGCTTTCTCTTTTGATTTTTCTTATCTCTGCTTCCAGAACGGCTACTTTTTTTGACAAAGCAGTTACGTCAGGTTTTGCATTTTTTGATTGGGGAGTCAATTCCATAAGGACCTCCGTTAAACTAATTGAAATCCTTTAATTAAACTACCATAAATAAGATCATAAAGATGGAGGGCTGTAAGATTAAAGTTGATAGGAGTTTTTCATATAACCGGCTAATTTGTCAAGAAGAAAATATGAAAATAGGCTCAAAGCTCAAGGAGGGCCAGGAAGAAATAAGTTCAATGTTCAACGTTCAAGGTTGATAGGGCGGGGAGAGAGAACATTCGGAGTTCGGGGTGAAAGAAAAGAAAACTAAACCCTGAAGATTCAAAGGGGGAAAAGGGCGCATCCCCCTGGGATTTGAGGAGCCCTGCGCTTGAGGAGCGTCCGCCGGGGCGAACTTAAGGGAAGAGGGTGAGGAATAAGTTTAAAGCTCGAAGGAAAGGTCAACTCTTTTGGAGATGATCCAAATTGATCATCCTGACAAAATCAGATAGGGACAGGATAGAGATCCCCTTGAAGGCCTTCAAGGAAAGCAGATGTTTGTCGCCGGAGACAATATGGTCGGCTTTGGTTTTTAAGGCGCATTCCAGAATTCGATTGTCGGGGTCATCCGTTAGGACTTTGATATGCGGTTTGGTCTTGACAATCGTTGCCGTTTTCGAAATGGCTTTTAAAAGGTCGGTTATTTTCCCTTCTGACCAGTCAAATTTTTCCTTTAGTTTTTTTGCCGTTTCAGCCAGAATGGCCAGGGAGGAACAAAGGATGAACTTCCTCTTGATGGCTTGAAGATAGGCCTCTTCGGCCTTTCCTCCGGGAATGGCGAAAGCTGAGATATAGATATTGGTATCAAAAACAATTTTTAATTTCACCGGCCTTCCAGGACGATTCGTTCAATTTCTGCCTCGGTGAAGACCCGTTTCGCTCGGACTTGTTTGGCTCCATACCTCTGGAGTTCAAAAAATTCCTTTTCCCGAGACCTTTCCTGGTAAAGGCGGAACATGTCCCGGAAAAGCTGGCTCTTATTTTTGGCCTCCTGACGGGCAATCTTTTCATAATCTTCGGCTATCTCCGGGGAAAGAGAGATGGTCATGGCCACACGATTTCTTTTCATTTGAATACTCCCAAATTTGGTATAAGGTATGACAAAATAATACCATATTTTTTCAAAGTAGGCAAGGCCAATCGAGCAGAGAATAAGCTCAAGGCTCAAAGGGAGCAACAAGGAATAGGTTCAATGTTCAAGATGGATAGAGCGGGGGAGAGAGGACATTCGGAGTTGAGTCGGGAGATTTTAACCCATTTTTTCTTTTATTGACTGTGTTGAGACATCCTTTTATTATTTAAGGAGCGGTTCAATAATATGTTGGCGCCGACCGGGTCGTCACTGCGGCGTGGCCCTGTCGGGTCGCAGTCCCGGCCGGCCTGGCTTAAGCGGCAGCAATGGGGGATACTATGGAAGAACAGAATTGGCTCCACCGGTTGACAAAATCGCAGGAGGATAAGTGGATTGGCGGGGTCTGCGGCGGGTTGGGGAAGGTGACCCCTCTTCCGTCGTGGACCTGGAGGATGCTCTTCTGCCTGGTTACTTTCTTTTTCGGTACAGGAATCCTTATTTACCTCATGCTCTGGATCTTCGTGCCAAAGGCAAAACAAGAGGACCAGGAAGGATAACCCTCAATAATATGATCGGGATCTTCAACTGAATTCAGTAACTTTTTTATTTTCATTGCCGGATCAGCCATAGAGTAATTTGCCTTCCTCGAAGATATCGGTCACAAGGGATCTCCGAGAGCGCGGCGCTCGGCCACTTCAGACGGGCGATAGACCAGATAATCAACCGGAAGATCGGAATTGGCGCTGAAGGGAAGCGGATAACCTGGAATGCCACAATCGGGACCGTTTAAGGCGCAAGCGTAAAAGGTTTGTTGAATATTTTTGTCTTACGTAATTCCCGCCCGGTTGGTTTGACCTCGTCAAGCCAATTCAAATAGTGCTCAAAATCATTGGCATTATCTCGGTCCATTTGTTTTGTTCGAAGAGTCTGTGCCGCTTTATGGTCCCAGTGAAATTTAAGTTTGTCGATTTTATTCTCCTGCGATTTCACCGTAATAATCCTCCAGCCCGTATTTTAGGGCAAAGGCACCGATAACCGCATAATCAAGATGGTCACGATTAAAGAATTCGGTTAATATTCTAAACTGGTTTTTTAGAGTCATCAACCTTTTTGGGAATTACAGGATCTCACCTTAAAAGATCCATGTTTTCAGGCAGCCTTTTTCATATAAAAAATTGGAGAAGAATTTTTTTGAGATGACCAAAGTATAAAATAAGCCGAGGGAGGGGTCAAGGGAGAAAGAGGGAAAAAAGGTTCCACCCGCACCCCAGGCCGGGGCTTAAGCGACCTCGGCCGGCCCTAAATCTCTAAGGCCGTCATGGCCCCCAAACTGGTAGCCTCGAAGATCCCTCTCATAATGGCCCTGGTCAGACAGTCGGCCGCGGCCCGTCCGAGTTCATTCAACGCCTGGGCCTGGGGTGCGGCAAAAAAGCCGGGGGTATCGGGCAGTAATCTCCGGTTGGATGCCAGGCAGAATAAGGTGTCCCCATCAAACATGGTGTGGGCCGGACGTATGGCCCTGGCCAATCCGTCCTGGGCCATCTGGGCTACCTTCTGGGCCTGGGCCTTGGTGAGGACCGCATCGGTGGCGATGACCCCGATGGTCGTATTGGTCGCCGGATGGGCTATGGGCCTATCGGGCAGCCTGACCGA
The DNA here is from genome assembly GCA_016219225.1 of Deltaproteobacteria bacterium. NCBI lineage: Bacteria > Pseudomonadati > Myxococcota > Myxococcia > Deltaproteobacteria bacterium. Next base: position 4 of record JACRBX010000225.1, on the reverse strand, counting down.
TCTT
>JACRBX010000224.1 GCA_016219225.1 Deltaproteobacteria bacterium | reverse complement strand
TTTTTTTTAAATATCAAAGTACAGCATGAATTCATGCGGATGGGGCCGCAGCCGTACGGGATTGACTTCCGCCTCGGTCTTATACTCGATCCATTTTTCAATGACATCCGGGGTGAAGACATCCCCGCGAAGCAGGAATTCATGGTCTTCTTTAAGGGCATTTAAGGACTCTTCCAAAGAACCCGGGGCCGAAGGGACATTGGCTAATTCTTCCGGGCTCAGACCGTAGATATCCTTATCCAGCGGTTCTCCGGGGTCGATCCGGTTTTCGATGCCGTCAATGACCGCCATCAATACGGCCGAAAAGGCCATGTAGCCGTTGCAGGAGGGGTCCGGGGTCCGGAATTCCAACCGCTTGGCCTTGGGAGAGGCCGAATACATGGGGATGCGGATGGCGGCACTGCGGTTCCGGCTGGAATAGGCCAGATTTACCGGGGCCTCAAATCCGGGGACCAATCGTTTATAGGAATTGGTGGTCGGATTGCAAAAGGCGCACAAGGCCCGGGCATGCTTTAAGATGCCGCCGGCCCCATAAAGGGCCTCCTGGCTCAACCCGGCATATTTATCACCGGCGAAGAGCGGTTTTCCGCCTTTCCAGAGGCTGACATGGGTGTGCATGCCGGAGCCGTTATCGGCGAATAAAGGCTTGGGCATAAAGGTGACGGTCTTGTTATTTTTCTTGGCCACATTTTTCAAGACGTATTTAAACCACATAAGCTGGTCACCCATCTGGACCAGGGGCCGGAATTTCATGTCGATTTCCGCCTGGCCGGCCGTGGCCACCTCATGATGCTGGGCCTCGATCTCGATCCCTAATTGCTCCAGGACCATGACCATATCGGTTCGCAGGTCCTGCTGGCTGTCAGTCGGGGAGACCGGGAAATAGCCTTCCTTGTGCCTCGGTTTGTAGCCCAGGTTGGGAGATTCCACCCGGCCGCTGTTCCAGATTCCTTCTACCGAGTCGATCTCGTAAAAGGCAAAATTGGCGCCGCCGTCAAAACGGATATCGTCAAAAATAAAAAATTCCGCTTCAGGGCCGAAAAAGGCCGTATCGGCCAGACCGGTAAACTTCAAATAGTTTTCCGCCTTGCGGGCGATATTCCTGGGGTCCCGGCTATAAGCCTCTTTGGTAATGGGGTCGACGATATTACAGATCAGGCTCATGGTCGGAATAGCCATAAAGGGATCCATGACCGCCGTATCCGGATCAGGGATAACCAGCATGTCACTGGCATGTATGGGCTGCCAGCCCCGGATGCTCGAACCGTCAAAGCCGAAGCCGCCTTCAAAGGAATCCTCGTCCAGCTCGTGCAGGGGTACGCTGAAATGCTGCCAGATTCCCGGGAAATCCAAAAATTTTAAATCCACCATCTTGGTTTTGTTTTTCTGGGCAAAGGCCAGTACTTCTTTGGGTGTCATTAGTCCTTCCTCCTTATTGTGTTTTTAGGGCAAATATAATTGCCTTCTGTATTTCTTCTATCCGTTCCTGGTCATAAATCTTCTGACCATCCAAATCGGTTACATAAAAGACATCCACCACCTGGTCCACCTTGGTGGAAATTTTGGCAAAATGAATATTCAACTCGCTCTCCGAAAGGGTCTTGGTAATAGTATAAAGCAAACCCAGGCGGTCATGGGTATAAATTTCCAGAATCGTATAAAAATCCGAACCATGATTGTCGATCAGGACCCGGTTCTCCGAAACCATGATGGGGACCGGGGAGATCAGGAGGGTCGGTTTTTTCTGGGCCAGCCGGTAATCCAGGGACAGTTTCCCGTCAATGGCCTTGGATAATTGTTCATAAACCCGGTCCCAGGTCTCCTCTTCAAACAAAGGGTCCAGCGGAGGGTTGACCTGGAAAATATCCAGGGCGATCTTATCCGACCGGGTAAAAATCTGGGCCCCCAGGATATTGATATTATTTAAAGCCAAAACTCCGGTCAGCCGCGAAAAGAGTCCCGGCCGGTCATGACAGCAAATAAAAATTTCATAGATCTCTTCTTTCTTTTCCACCTGCCAGAGGAAGGGTTTTCCGTCCAATTGGCGCAACAGCCGCAGGTGGTTGGCAATCGATTCCGGAGACAGGGAAAGGAGATAGGAATGGGGCATCCCTTCCAGAAAGATCAAGGCCTCCTTGGAGGGGATCTCCTTTTCCACCAATTCCAATACCTGGCGCCTGGAAGACTCCAGAGCTTCACCGGAGGACAGTTCTCCTTTTTCAAGGATATGAAGGAGCTTAAAAAACAATTCCCGGAGCAGCATGGATTTCCAGTTATTCCAGGCCTGATGGCTGGTCGCCAGGGAATCGGCATAACTGAGCAGATAGAGCATTTTCAGGGTTTGAGAATCGGGGATTAACTGGGCACAGCGCACAATCAGGTCTTCATCGTTCAAATCCCGGCGCAGGGCCGTCTCGACCAGCAGGAGATGATGCCTGATCAGAAAGGCGATCGTTTGGCCGGTTTGGGCCGGAAGCTTAAGCCTTTCGGCGATCCTGGGGATCATCAGGGCCCCTTGCTGGGCATGATTCTTACCCTGGCCTTTGCCGATGTCATGCAACAGACAGGCCAGGAAAAGGGCCGGAAGATCCTGGACCTCGGCCCAGATTTCAGAAAGTAACGGTTCCTCTTTAGCCGATAAACCCTGGCCGACCCTTTTTAACTCCACCAGGGTCAGGATCAGATGAATATCCACGGTATAGACATGGTAGGTATCAAACTGGGTCCGGCAGACGGTGGCCTCAAGCTCCGGAAGGTAGGTGGTCAATAACCCGGTCTGCAACATGGTTTCCAATAATTCCCGTGTCATCTTCAAATCGCCGATGATCTCCAGGAATAACCGGCTGACTGCTTCGGACTTTTGGAATTTTTCATCGGCCAAGAATAGACACTGCTTGATCAGGCGGATGGTTTCCTGGCTCAAAATGGCCTCTTGGTTCAGGGCATACCAGAAAATCTTCATCAGGAGGGACGGATTGTCCGTCAGGACCTTGGCCGAATCCAAATAGAGCCGGCCGCCTTCCAGATAAATCCCGGGTTCCAGGATTTCCCGGTGTTTCTCCCCCCTTTGCCGGCGCTCGGCCATATGCTCAAAGAAGTTTTGATGAATGATCCGGATGCCCTGCAGGTGCTGATAAACCTCCTGCATGAAAACTTCGACGGGCAGGATATCGCCTTTGGCTTTGGTCCCCGACCATTCGACCATGGCTTCCTGAAATTCGAAAGAGAGCCGGTCATCTTTCCGGCCGGCCAGATAATGCAACTGATTGCGGAGCCGAAGGAGATAGTCATGGGAACCGGAAAGGATCATCCGATCCTCGCCGGACAGGAGGCCGATCTTTTCTAAGGAATATAAATCAGGGGCTTCGAAAAGGGCCTTGCCGATCCAGAGCAGGACATGGATATCCCGGAGTCCCCCGAGGCCCTCCTTTAAATGGGGTTCCAGAAAAAAGGCCGAATCGCCATAACGCAGGTGCCGTTTTTCCTGTTCCTTGAGGAGCCATTCCTGCCAGAGAAGGCCCTGCCCTTGTTTGATGAGGCCCCAAATCTCCGATTGGAGGGCCTGGGCCAAAGGAATGCTGCCGGTAATCCGTCTGGCATCCAATAAGGCGGTTAGGAAGGAAGGGTCCGAACAGGCCATCTCGGTACACTCTTTAAAGGACTGTACCGTATACCCCAAATCATAGCCCACATCCCAGAGGGGATAGAGGATCTTCCGGATGACCTCCTTGATTTGGGGGGCAATGGTATCGGAACAGAGAAAAAGCAGGTCGATATCGGAAAAGGGGGCCAGTTCTTTCCGGCCATATCCTCCCAGCCCTAACACCACACAGGCCTGTCCCCCCCCTTCCAGTCCTAAAGAGGCCCGGGCCTCCATGCTGCTAAAAACCGAGATGATAAAGACGTCGATAAAGGAGGCATGCCAGGCGGCGACGGCCAAACCGGCCTCGCCCTGGTCATGACGCTCCTTCAGTTTCTGTCGCTGTTCGGTGAGATATTTTTTATGAAGGGGTTCTGACATTACTCGTTGCTCGTTACTGGTTACTGGTTGCTCGTTACTCGTTTCTCGGTGCGCGTTACGGATTGCTGGATACCGGTTTGCTGTGAAAAATAACTATGATGAATTCGTAAAAAGTCTTCGAAACCCGCATTACGTCATTCCGGCGAAAGCCGGAATCCAGTGTTTTTAGTAGGTTGGAATTTCCTGGACCCCGGCCTGCGCCGGGGTGACGAGTTTTTACGAGATCCTCAACTATGGGTTTTTAAAAAACGAGTAACGAGTAACCAGTAACGAGTAACCTGTTTTCTAAATCGCTTCTTTCCCCTGCTCGCCGGTCCGGATGCGGATGACGTCTTCCACCGGGAAAACGAAAATTTTCCCATCCCCGATCTTTCCGGTTTTGGCGGCTTTTTGTATGGCCTCGATGACCTTACCGGCCAAATCCTGATCGACCACGATTTCGATTTTGACCTTCGGTAGAAAGTCGATCACATATTCGGCCCCCCGATAGACTTCCGTATGCCCTTTTTGCCGGCCGAATCCTTTGACTTCGGTAATGGTCATGCCCTTGATCCCTAATTCATTCAAGGCGTCTTTGACTTCGTCCAATTTAAAGGGTTTGATAATAGCCTCTATTTTTTTTAGCATCCGATCCTCCCCTAAAAATATTTAACCCTCAGCCCTGACTCAAATGGCTCATCCGATTATCTGCAACGGTTATGCCATAAACAGCCTCTTTATTTTGTATGCATTTTCAGCAAGTTATAAAAAAAGAGGGGCCGTTTCTCTAATAAATATTACATTTTTGCAATAAGTTAAAATAATTTTATTCCAAAAATGTATAGTATATATTACCCTAAACAGCCCTTTTCTACAAGCGATAAATAACCGGAGAAAAAACGGTAGGCCTGGGCTTGCAGACGGTCCAGATAGATTTGGGCATCTTCGTAGATTTCCCTGGCCGTCAGCGGCTGGGGTTTGGCCTCCTTGATTTCATCCGCCCAACTGGACAACCAGGTTTCCAGCATAGGCTGGGTCATCTCCAGGTGAAATTGCAAGCCGTAGGTTAAGTCTCCTATCCGGAAAGCTTGATTCGGATAGGCCATGTTCCCGGCCAGACCAATACCTTCCGTAGGCAGGTCAAAGGTCTCCCCATGCCATTGAAAAACCAAAAAATAAGGATCAAACTGCTTAAATATGCGGTCGGACCTGGCTGAAGGGGTTTGGCTGAGCCAGTACCAGCCGATTTCCTTATGGGGCCCGCGATAGACACTGGCCCCCAGGGCCTTGGCCATAAGCTGGGCCCCGAGACAGATCCCTAAAACCGGGTGTCCGATCTTGAGTGCCCGCCGGATAAAGGGGATTTCCGTTTTTAAAAAGGGATAATCCTCTTCATCGTTGGCACTCATGGGACCTCCCAGGACCAGGGTCATCCCGAAGGGTTTTATCGAAGGGGGCAGAGGAGACCCGGAAAACAGGGGCAGGACCTCTAATTCCCATCCCTGTTCCAGTAAGATCTCCTCAAAAAGTCCCCCCCGTTCTTCCTGGGTATGCTGCAATATGAGAGCGGTCTTTGACATAGGCCTATGTTTGAAAATACGGACTTATAAAAAGTTCGTAAGCGCTCATTCTCGTCATTCCCGTGGAAACGGGAATCCAGTGTTTTTAGATAATCACTAAAAGTCTGGATTCCCGCCTGCGCCCTCCGGGGTGTAGTCCCCTCTACGGGACGGAATCGGAATGACGGGTTTTTACGAGCTCATCAATGCTTATACCTTCTTATACCTTGATCTTATTAAATTGCCGCCGAACCCGTCTCGCCGGTTCGAATACGGACCACTTCTTCAACCGGAAGGACAAAAATCTTACCGTCTCCGATCTTCCCGGTGCGGGCCGATTCCTGCAAGGCCTTAAGGACCGGGGGAACCTGAGAATCGTCCAGGACCAGCTCCAGTTTTACCTTGGGGATAAAATCGACAACATATTCGGCCCCCCGGTAAATCTCGGTGTGGCCTTTTTGCCGGCCGAAACCCTTTACTTCCGAAATAGTCATCCCTTTGACGTCTAATCGCTGCAAGGCCTCCTTGATTTCATCCAATTTGAAGGGCTTAATAATTGCTTCAATCTTCTTCATATCACTACCTCCTAAAGGTTATAACCTACTTCACTGTGTTGACTGAGGTCCAGACCGGCTTCCTCGTCTTCGTGTTCTACTCGCAGGCCCATGGTCCAATCCAGTACCTTAAGAATAATAATGGTTACTACAAAGGAATAGACCAGGGTTACCAGAACCGCTATGAGCTGGGTCCCGAACAGGGCCGGATTGCCGAAAAATAATCCGTTATTTCCGGCTTCGTTGACGGCCTTGCTGGCAAATAGACCGGTTGCCAGAGCCCCGAAGGTCCCGCCGACCCCATGGACCCCAACCACGTCCAGGGCATCGTCATAGCCCATTTTGTGTTTTAAAAATATGGCGAAATAACAAAGCACTCCGGCTGCCAACCCGATAATCAAGGCCGAAATCGGCCCGACAAAACCGGCGGCCGGTGTTATGGCCACCAGTCCGGCTACACAACCGCTGGCCGCCCCTAAAGTCGTGGGTTTGCCGCGATACATCCATTCGGTACAAACCCAGGATAAGGTAGCCGCCGCGGCAGCGATGTGGGTGGCCGTAAAGGCCGAAGCCGCCAATCCATTGGCAGCCAGGGCACTGCCGGCATTAAAACCGAACCATCCGAACCAGAGGATGGCCGCCCCCATAATCGTCATAGGCAGGTTGTGGGGATGAAACGGTTCATGCCCATAACCTTTGCGTTTACCGATTACCAGGGCCGCGGCCAAAGCCGCGATCCCGGAATTGATGTGCACTACCGTCCCTCCGGCAAAATCCAGGGCGCCGAGATTCCGGATCCACCCGCCGATTCCCCAGACCCAGTGGGCCACCGGGTTATAAACCAGGGTGCACCAGAGCAGGGTAAAGATTACAAAAGTGGAAAACTTGATCCGCTCGGCAAAAGTCCCGGTGATCAAGGCCGGAGTAATGACGGCAAACATCATTTGAAAGATCATAAAGGTTTGATGCGGAATGGTTGCGGCATAATCCTTAAAAGGCGTTGTGCCGACTCCGGATAGACCGAACCAGTCCAGACTGCCGATGATTCCTCCCAGGTCAGGGCCAAAGGCATTACTGTACCCCCAGAGGACCCACTCGACCGTTACCAAACCCAGGATAAAAAAGCTGTGCATGATGGTCCCCAGGACATTCTTGCTCCGAACCATCCCCCCGTAAAAAAGGGCCAGTCCCGGGGTCATGAACATGACCAAAGCGGCCGATACTAAAATGAAAGCCGTGTCTCCTGTGTTAATTGCATCCATGTCTCTCTCCTCCTCAATAATAGAAATTTCATAAACCCTTGCCTATTACTAAGGCACGAAACATGCCAAAGACCATATTTTCTATTTTTGCTATGATTACAATATATTATAAAAATATTCCGTTTGGTCTGTTTTTATAATATATTCCAAAAATGTAACTCTTAAAATTTAATTTAACAATTTTGTCTTTTAGGATTCGGGTCTTTTCCAACCCGGGACCTCATTCCCGCTTCAATGAAGCCCCGGGTTCATAGCAGTTATCTTAAAGTCATCCATTGGACTAACGATGAACCTTACGGATATTAAAATCCGGATAAGCGGTAACCGCCACTTCATGTTGATCCAATCCCTCCATTTCCTGATCGGCCGGTACTCTCAGGGGGATGATCTTGTCCAGTATCTTAAAAAAGACAAACATGGCGACAAAGACAAAAATCATATTGGTCAGGGTCCCGACGATCTGGGCACCGAACTGGGTGGCATCCCCGTAAAAAAGTCCTTTTACCGCACCGGGCACCCCATTCAAGCCATCCCCATAGGTGCCGTCGGCAAAGAGCCCCAGGGCCAAGACCCCCCAGGCCCCATTGGCGCCATGGACGGATATGGCCCCCACGGGATCATCCACTTTCAAGGTCCGTTCTATGAAAAACACACTCCAGCAGACTATCAGGCCCGCTACCAACCCGATGATTACGGCCGATACGGAGTTGACAAAGGCACAGGGTGCCGTGATAGCCACCAGGCCGGCCAGCAAACCGTTGGCCGACATGGAGATGTCGGGTTTTCCAAACCGCAACCACATATACAACATAGAAGAAAAGGCAGCCGCAGAGCCAGCCAGCATGGTATTGACGGCGATAACCCCGATGCGCAAGTCCCCGCCGGCCAAGGTTGAGCCGGCATTAAATCCGAACCAGCCGAACGCCAGGATAAAGACACCGACTATGGCCATGGGGATATGGTGGCCCGGCATGGCATTAGGGGTTCCATCAGCCTTGAATTTTCCGATTCTCGGCCCAAGGACTATGGCCCCGGCCAGGGCGGCCATGCCTCCGGTCATATGGACCACCGATGATCCGGCAAAATCCAAGTGCCCGTGCCCCAGTCCGAAATTTTTCCCCAATTGGGACAACCAGCCACCGCCCCAGACCCAGTTGGCAAAGAGGGGATAAATCAGGGCCGAGATAAAAAATCCATAGATGATAAAGGACTTGAAGGTCCAACGTTCGGCCATGGCCCCGGTAGGAATCGTGGCCGTCGTGTCCATAAAGACCATCTGGAAAAGAAAGACGGAAAAAATGACCGCATCATAGGTTACTCCGGAAAGGAAAAAACCATTGGTCCCGAACAATCCGAAATCTTTTCCAAACAGACTGATCGTAAACTCATTATTTAAAGTGGCCGCACCCCCCAGGGTGGCCACACCGCCGACCCCGCCCATTTGCAGGGCAAAACCCATAACCCAGTAACCGAGCATCCCGATAACATAGACCATGAAGTTCATAGCCATGGTGTGACCGGCATTTTTGGCCTGGGTAAAACCGGTTTCAGCCATGGCAAATCCGGCCTGCATAAACATGACCAGAAAGCCGCAGATCAGGGTCCAGACCATATTAATGGCGATCCGGTTATGACCGACCACATCGGCTAATTTTGCGGCCAGGGGTTCGTTGGTGGCCAGTTTTTTCAGGTCGTCTGCCGTCGGTGCACCCGCTGAAGCGCCGACCACATCAGCCGCCCCCCCGGTATTTGCACCGGATGGGTCCGGCTTGGGTGCAGGGGCCGGTGCCGGAGCAGCCGCCGGAGCCGTCGGAGCAGCTTGAGCCGGGGCGGCCTGTTGAGCTTTATCGGCTACCTCCGCGGCCGGTTTTTCCTCAGCCAGGCTGAGCCCTTCCCAATATAAGGCCCCGATCATTACGACCAGGCCGATCATGATAAAAATAAGTAATGTTTTTCTTTTCATTGCTTCCTCCTCAGAGGTTCTCCGGGGTGTCAAAAAAGAGCTTCCCCCCGGAGAACCGAATTAAAATTTTGATTACCAGGTATACATAACCCCCAGGGCGATGGTATGTTGATTTTTATCCTTGCCACCGTTGAAACTACTCTGTTCCGACCAGTCATAGCGGTATTCAGGCCTGAGGATCAATCCTTTGGCTAACCGGAATTCCGGAGTAAAGGTTATTTCCTTGAGCGTTTGGGCCGTTCCGGTCCTGACGCCGTCCCGGTCATTGAAAAACTCACCCCGCAAGGTGAGGCTGAAAAGATCACTGAAATCATATTTGACGTATCCCGCTACCCCGTACCATTTCGAATCCGCACCATTGGCATTGGGGTCCTTCTGCTCCGTAGCGTAATCGGTGTTCAGAACAAAACTCAAATTCTTGACAGGCTTGATGGTACCCACCCAGTCGAAGAGGAACCGGTTGTTGCTGTTTTCGCTCCTCTGCTCCGGCCCGTACATAAAATTGAAATTCATGGCTAATTGTTCTATGGGTGTCCAGCCAAAACTGAGCCCAAAAGTCTTACCCGTGTTGTTATCATCGGTATTGTCCCATCCATTGATAACGTGAAAATTGGCCGTAAAGGTATCCGAAAAAGGATAGCTGACCATCAGCCCCGTGTGGGTAAAGGGTATGGCATAGTTAAATAAAAACGACCGGGAATAGTTAAGGTTGTCCCTGGCCTCGATGACCTCGGCCCCATGATAGGTGACAAACTTCCCCAGAGTAAACTTCAATCCTTTGCCCAGAGGGGCATTGTACTGGAGAAAGGCCTCGGTCAGGTCAAAGGCGTCGGTATCGGCCGGGGCCTGTCCGTCTTTGACACCCAACCCTCGGGAGTGGATGAACTTGGCCGTCTCACCGGCAGAGACCTTCAGTTTGTAGCCCATTCCCCCCACCGGGGCATCTTTCACAAACTGGAGCTGGGCCAGATCCAGAGTGAAGCTGTTGGCCTTATGGTCAAAGACCCTCAATTCATTCTCCTGGGAATCGGGGTTCCTGAAGTTATAGGTATAGCCCCCCTGAAGATAGATGCTCATCCCCAGCAGTTCTTTTAATTGATCCACCGTCATAGCCGCCGGCTTGGCGGCCTCTGGTTTGGCTTCCTCGGCCATAGCCGTTAGACTAAGGCCCAAAAACATAAAAACTGCCATGGTCACACTCAACAATCTCTTTTTCATTCTCTTTTTCCTTTCTTCTTTTAGTTCTTGATAAATGTTTGGTTTCCGGATCCAACCAATCTTGTCTTTAAGTTAAAGCAGGATCTGTGCCAACAGGCTTCTATAATATTTTTTTAATGTTATTTTAATAGGTTAATCTGAATTGTCGGATACTGACGGTATCCAAACAATACTACAAAATTGTTAATTTTTTAATATTTTTTTCAATTTTGTTATTATTTATGAAACCATTAAAAGTCAAAAACTGTCTATTTTTATTATTCGGGCGGAAAAATTGGGAATCCAGTGTTTCTATGATTTGGTTCCTGGACTTTTTCCGAGATTATCAATATTGGATGGTCTCGTAAAAACTCGTCATTCCCGCGAAGGCGGGAATCCAGGGAATATATAACTAATTAAAAACACTGGATTCCCGTTTTCACGGGAATGACGAAAATGGGCGTCTCCAGACTTCCAAATAACTTAGCTTTTTTATTGCCAGGTTATTTTCTGATACAGCGCCGCAATGCGGCGTTTCATAGCTTTTTACGAACTTGTCAAATATCGACTCTCCCAAAGAAACCTGATCCATTCAGCGCTCCAGGGCAAGTGCATCCGGAAACAAGCTTTTTCCTTCCAAAAAAGCCAGCACGGCCTCCCGTTCCTTTTCCTTGCCAAGATCCTCTTTGCCCGTCATTTCCTCAATGTCGATCCGGACGACGGCCGTCAAGGCCAGATTATCTTTCGGAAGGGCGCTATAACCGCCTTGGGGCTGGTATTTTTTCATCAGTCCTTCCAAAGCCCGGGTTCGCTCTTCTCTCTCACTAACGATCCGGGCCCGTCCCTTGATCATGATGCTGCGATAAAGATAATCAGCATTACAAGGGATGCCGGTACTTTTCACATAAGTGATGGGCAGGTCTATCTCGAAACAGACCCGGCTGTCCCTTTTGATGTCTTCCATCTTCTCGCCTTCCCGTGCCGAATGAAAGTAGATCCTTCCCTCAAGGTATACAAAATTGAGAGGTTTTATCCTGGGATAGCCGTCTTGTCCCGAGGTGCCCAACCTTCCGACCAGGGACTTGGAAAGAAGCTCGACAATAACACTCTGATCTTTTATTTCTTTCTTGCCTACGCGCATATAAACCCTCCTCTTTAATATTTTAAATTTTCTCAGCGATCAGGGGAATAATGCCTTTACCGTATTTTGCTATGGGGGAAAAGGGTATTTTATCAATTAGCTGATCATATAAGCTCCGGCAGGTTTTCCATCTTCCAGGGCGTCGATAATTTCATCAATATCCGACTCGCCTTCAATCTTTCCATACCACCAGTTTTCAGGATAAATCACCATGGAAGGTCCTGTTTCACAGACCTTGAGACATCCGGTGCTGGAGACCACCACCTCCGTTAAACCCCGGTCCGAAAGCTCCTGCTCCAGATACTGGAGCAATCCTTGGGAATTTTTTTTATGACAGATCCCCTGGGGATCCCCTTTGACCCTGAAACTGGCACAAACAAAGATATGATGTTTCGGTTTTTTCATTTTTTTCCCTCCGTTCGTTAAGCGCCTATTGCTGATACATCGACAAAATTTTGCCGATCAAGTAGCTATATTCCTGTAGGGTGGGGGCAGCAAAGCGTAACCCACCAATAATTAAAACAAAGTAGAGATAAAAACCTCATTAACCGGTGGGTTCCGTTATCACTTCACCCACCCAACATTTTGCTATGTAAAAACGCGTCATTCCCGCGCAGGCGGGAATCCAGGCCATCCTTAACTATCAAGAACACCGGATTCCCGTTTTCACGGGAATGACGGAAATGCGCTATCGATGACTTTTTAAAAATTCATTCGACGCAAAAATTGGGTTTCTCCGAACTCTAAACTCCAAACTTTCTTCCGCCGAACGCTTAACGCCGAACGTTTTTCTCATTCGCACCCGCGTCTCACACTCCGCACTCCGAACTCCACACTTTCCTTCCCTCACCCGCACCCCGTACCGCTGCCGCTGCATTGCAGACCGATCCCGCACCGTCCCGGTGTGCGTAGAAGTATCCTGGGGATTTCCTGGCCGGTAAGGACCGCCTCTACCCCTTCCTGGACCAGCCCTTCCATAACGACAATCCGTATATCGGCCCGTTCCAGGGCCTGCTGCGGGGAAGGTCCGATACCGCTTACCAGAACGGTATTACAATCATGTAACACGTTGATCATCACCTGCCAGCGGTTATCCCCGACCCCCGGGGACGGTGTGAATCGACGTTCGACCAGTTCGGGTTTCCCCTCTCCCATTCCGAATATCCAAAGTTCACCCGCTTCACCGAGATGCTGGTTGACAAAGATGCCTTCCCGGCTGGCCACCGCCACATAGGGCCTTTTGGCAGTAACCTGGGATCCCGAGGCCTTTTTCAGCAATTGCCTGATCTCCTCGGATTGCCCCTCCCCGATTAAACCGGCGGCATCAGCCCGGCAGCGGCTGCAGTGGCCCATCTGGGGCAGGTAGACCTTTACTTTTTCCCTTAAGGCCTTTATCTTCTCTCCCGAAGGGGGGGTAAGGCTGGCGAAGGGGGTTCCGGCCACATGATAAAGGGGTATGCAATTCATAATATCGGCTTTCAACTCCGCCATGCGTTTGGCGATCTCCACAACGTGTTCATCATTGATGCCGGGGATGACGACCGTGTTGATCTTGACAATGACCCCTTTTTCTTTGAGCTTGGCAATGCCTTCAAGCTGTTTTTGAAGGATAATGCGGGCCGCATCCAGGCCACGGTAAACCCTCTTGTCCACCCTGGCCCAGGCATAGATCCGGCGGCTTATTTCCGGGTCCACGGCATTGACGGTGACGGTCACGTGGCTGATCTTCAAGGCCTCGATCTCATCGACATATTGGGCCAGTTCCAGACCGTTGGTGGCCAGACAGAGCATCATTTCAGGATGCCGTTCCCGCACCAGCCGCAAGGTCTTCATGGTTTCCACCCCGTTGGCAAAAGGATCGCCGGGTCCGGCAATCCCGACGACGGCGATGTTTTTGATTTTTTCCAAAACCGCGTCTAAATAATCGGCCGCTTGCCGTGGCCTAAGAACAGTACTGGTCACACCGGGCCGGGATTCGTTGACGCATTCGAAATCGCGGTTGCAATAATTGCACTGCATATTACATTTCGGCGCCACGGGCAGATGGATCCTGCCATACTTGTGCTTGGCCCCTGCGCTGAAACAGGGATGATGTTCAAGATTCATAACGGCCTCCTTAAAGAACAGAAACAACGTTCGGCGTTCGGCGAACCCCCTTCCTTAGATCCCCTCAGGAAATTGGGTTTTTAAAATTCCGAAATCCGAAATCCAAAATCCGCATTAAATATAGCTGTATCCCACTGCTGATCGTTCCTGCCCCGCTTCGATCAGGGCATTGACCACCCGGTCGAAGAGCTGCTGCGTCCCCCGGTAGCCTACATGAAGGATGCGCTGGCCGCCGATCCGGTCGTGGATGGGAAAACCCACCCGCACCAGGGGGACCCCTAATTTTCTGGAGATAAAATAGCCCTTGCTGCTCCCCATGACCATATCAATGCCCATGGTCCGGCAGGTATCCAGCATGTCGGCAAAGTCGGTATCTTCGCAAATCAAAGGTTCTTCCGGGCAGTTCTTGAGGCCGGACAGAACGGTCTCTTTAAATTTCCCGGTACAAGCCCCAGTGGCGCACAAGGCCGGAACGATGCCGATCTCGTCCAGCCAGGAGGCCAGAGCGGCCACAAAATCCGCTTCTCCGTAAATGATGGCCCGTTTCCCATAGACATACTTGTGGCCGTCGATATAAGCATCAACCAAGCGACCCCGTTCTTGCTGATATTTCTGTGGAATTTCCAGTCCGGACCATTCCTTAAGCGCTTTAAAAAACAGGTCCGTTTCCCGGATACCGACCGGGATGCCGAGGGTCAAGGACTGGACCCCGAATTTTCCTTCCAAAAAGGTGGCGGCCGTGTTAAGCCCTTTGAGGCTTTTTCCGAACTGAATGGTGGCCTGGGCCCGGCCCATGGCCCGGATAGCCTCTATCGTGGTACCCCCGGCAGAAAGCTTCTGATACTCCTCCCAGGATTCTCCGTCCAGCGTCTCTGAATAATCGGGCAGCAGGGTATGGCCTATACCGAAATCGGATAAAATTTCCTTGAGATGCCGTAGATCCTCGGCGGAAAGAAACCCGGGGATCAGGTTCAGCCGGTCGGTGTGAGGCCCTCCCCGGGCCAGGGTCTCTACCGTGGCCCTCAAGGCCTCCTGAAAACCTTCCAGATGCGTACCCCGGTAACTGGGTGTCGAGGCATGGATGATGACCGGCAGGGACTCATCCTTGTTGCTTTTGCGGTACTGGTCGATATAAAGCTCCACGTCATCACCGATGGTCTCTGAAAGGCAGGTGGTACTGATTCCGATCGCCGCCGGTTGATATTGGCGTCTCAGGTTATCTATGGCCGTCTTCAGGTTGTCTCCGCCGCCGAATATGGCGCTTTGCTCGCTGAAATTGGAAGAGGCGATATCAATGGGTTCCTTGAAATGACTGATAACATAACGACGGATATAGGTGGAGCAGCCCTGGGAACCATGGATCAAGGGGATGCAGCCCTCAATGCCCCTGAAAGCGATGCTGGCGCCCAAGGGTGCACAGAGCTTGCAGGCATTCCTGGTGGAAGTAAAATTCCGCGAGGTTATTTCAAGATTGAATTCCTCTTTTGTTTCAGTTTTTATCATTTTTCACCTCACCATTTGCTATCAGCCTCATTAATCGGTGGGTTCCGTTATCTCTCCACCCACCCTACCTTTTGTTTCCAATGCAGGAAAATCACTTTCTCCGAACTCTGAACTCCGAACTCAATTTAGGTGCTAAACATAGCTTTCGTTATTTCTTCACTGAAGGTTTGTTCCATAGTTGCCCTCCGCTGCCGGGCCGGAGAAAATTGCCAGACCGGGCTCATTATTGAGGCATAGACTTCCCGGCAGAAATTGAGCATGCCTTCAAAGCCGGCCAGGGCGGTCTTCCGTTCATGGTTATGGTCGCAGAAGGCTGCGCCCATCTTATAGGCAATAGGCCTCTCCTTAACACCGCCGATCAGGAGATCCACATCCTTCTCCATCATGAACCGCGAAAGTTCTAATGGGTTGGTATCATCCACGATGATGGTGCCTGCGTCACATATTTCCTTCAGATACTCATAATCCTCCGGGTTACCGGTCTGGGAGCCGACGATGGCGGTTTGGATGCCCAGGTGGCGCAAGGCCTTGACCAGAGAGAAGGCCTTGAAAGAACCCCCCACATAGATGGCAGCCTTTTTCCCTTCCAGAGCCTTTCGGTAATGCTGCACCTCGGGATAGATGCGGTTCACTTCGCTCCGGACCAGCTCTTCCGTCTTTCTCATCACCTGAAGATCGTCAAAATGACGGGCCACGCTGTAGAGGGCCTCGGCCGTATCCTCGATTCCGAAATAGGAAACCCGCTTGAAAGGGAGGCCGTAGGTCTCTTCCATCATCTTGGCGAGTTGGGTCATGGAGCCGGAACATTGGACCACATTGAGACCGGCCCGCGAGGACTCCCGTATTTCATCCACCCGGCCGTCCCCGGTGATACAGGAAACAACCTTTATCCCCATCTGCCGGTAATATTCCTTAATCATCCAGGTCTCTCCGGCCAGATTGAAATCCCCGAGAATATTGATGCTCAGGGGAAAACCGGGCTGCCCGCCACCTTCGACAACCAGCCGGAAAAGGGCTTCGCAGGCGGCCTTGTAACCGTCTTTTTTGGTTCCCCTGAAACCTTCCGAGTGCACCGGGATGACCGGAATGCCCTGCTCGGCCTGCACCTTTTTGCAGACCGCCTGCACATCATCACCGATCAGGCCGATGATACAGGTGGCATAGACGAAGGCCGCCTTGGGTGCATAGGCCTTGATCAGCTCCGTAAGGGCGGCATAAAGCTTCTTCTCCCCGCCGAAAATGACTTCCTTTTCCCGAAGGTCCGTAGAAAAACTCAAACGGTGGAGTTCCGGTCCGGAAGACAGGGAGCCGCGGATGTCCCAGGTATAGGCCGCACAACCCACCGGGCCATGGACCAGATGCAGGGCGTCGGCGATGGGATAAAGGACCACCCGGGAGCCGCAAAAGACGCAGGCCCGCTGGCTCACCGAACCGGCCAGGCTGGCCTTTTCACAGACGATTCCCCGGTCCCCCGTTTCAGCCCCTTTTTGAAAAACCTGTTTTTTTCTATCCTTTAGGATCTCGATCATTGTGAATCTCCTAAATAGGCGCAAGGCGCAAGGCACAAGGCGATAGGAAAAACCCTTTTCCTCAAACCCAGTGCTAATCTTTTAATGCTTGAATTTTTTATTCTCATTATGTTTTTTCTCACACCTTGTGCCTTGCACCTTACGCCTTGTGCCTGCTTTTCTACATCACCAATTCAAAACTCTCCTCCGGCGCATCCCGATCCTGCCGGTCCAGAATGGCCTCCAGTATCTTTTCAAGAAGACGCAAGGCCCCGCGGTATCCGGTGATCGGGAAATACTGGTGGCCCACCCGGTCATAGATGGGGAAGCCCATACGGATCAGGGGGATGTCTTCGTCGCGGGCTATGTGTTTTACATAGGTATTGCCGAAAAGGAGATCCGGCTTGGCGTTTTTAATCAGTTGGTGGAATTGGAACATATCCACCCCTAAGCCTTCTTTGACAATCGTTTTTTCTCCGGTCAACTCCCGGATACGCCGGACAAATTTCGGCCCGGCCGGTGTTCCCGTAACCACATAGAGAACCTCCATATCCATATCGGTGAGGAACTGGGCCAGAGAAACCAGGTGGTCGGGATCACCGATTAAAGCCACTTTTTTTCCGAAAAAATATTGATGCATGTCGGTGAGCACATCCACCACCTGGCCCCGTTCTACCATGAGGCTTTCCGGTACGCTGACGCCGGCTGTTTTTCTTAAACAGTCAACGAAGGTATCCGTGGCACTGAGTCCGATGGGAAGATCCAGGCATTCAAAAGGGACCTTGCATTTGGTATCAAGAAGTTTGGCCGCCGGAAGCGAGGCCGTTCTTCCCAGGGCGAGCGTAAAGGTGCTGTCTCCGGCGCTTTTGATGGCTTCCATCGTGGCGCCGCCCTTGGGATACATGTGGAATTTGCCATCCAGGGGACTGTTCACCACCCCGGAGGTGTCGGGAAACAGGACCGATTTGATACCCATTTCCAGGCTGATCCGTTTCATCTCGGCCATATCGGAAGGTTCCACATAACCTGGAATGATATTGATCTGGGGGATCTTCTTTCCCGACCGTTCCGACAAATACTGGACCATGGCCGAAGTCATGTTGGCAAAACCGGTGACATGGGAGCCCTTGAAACTGGGGGTATTGGCATGAATGACCGTTTTCCCCGGAGGGATCTTTCCATCGGCCCGGGCCTTGTTGATGATCTGAGGCAAATCGTCGCCGATGACCTCCGAAAGGCAGGTGGTATTGACGGCGATGATGTCCGGGCTGTAGATGGTGAAGATATTGTTGATGGACTCCACCAGATTGGCCTGGCCGCCGAAGACCGAGGCCCCTTCGGTGAAGGAACTGGTCGTGGCCATGATAGGGTCCTTATAGTGCCTGGTCAGGGCGCTGCGATGGTAGGCACAGCACCCCTGAGAACCGTGACTGTGGGGAAGACAATTATGAATCCCCAGGGCCGCATACATGGCCCCCACGGGCTGGCAGGTTTTGGCCGGATTGATGGTCAGCGCCGATCGATCCGTTATTGTTTCGGGTGTATGTCTTAACAACATGATGTGCTCCTTTCCTTATCCATTCCATCCATAGCTGCCGGCCAGCTCGGGATTTTCCTGCCAGGGGGCCTTCACAAAACGAAAGACTTTGGAATTGACCAGCCGGTCGATCTCCCGGTAGAAATTAATGGCCCCCCTGAAACCGGCATAAGGCCCGCTGTAATCATAACTGTGAAGCTGCTTGAGCGGTATGCCGCCCTTCTGGATGACATACTTTTCCTTGATGCCGGCGCAGAAGATATCCGGCTTGTATTTCTCAATCAGGACCTCGGTTTCATAATGGTTCAGGTCGTCGATCACCAAACTGTTGTCGGCCATTTGCGGCATCAGACCTTCATAATCGTTAAACCGGAACCCCTCCTGACGGAGCCTTTCGATCTCGGCCGCCCCTTTTCGCGGCCGGAAGCGCGTCCCGTCCGGCCCGACGGTCAATTCCTCTATATTACGGGTATCGGCATCAACGGTGATGGTAGGGATGACCTTTCGCCCTTCATAGTCGTCACGGTGGGCAAACTCGTATCCGGCCGAGATGGTTTTCATGCCGATCTCCTCGAAAAGCTCCTGATAATGGTGGGCCCGGGAGCCCCCCACGAAGAGCATGGCCAGTTTCCCCCGGCATCTCGCCTCGACTTCCTGGCGGACCTTCTCCACCGGGGCCATCTCTTCGGCGATGACCTTTTCAACCTTCTCGGTCAGGGTCGCATCGCCGAAATAAGCGGCGATCTTGCGCAGGGACTTGGCCGTGGCCCTGGCCCCCACAAAATTGATCTTGAACCAGGGGATGCCGTAACGCTTCTCCATCATCTCGGCCATATAGTTGATGGAACGGTGACACATGACCACGTTCAGATCGGCCGTATGGGCGCTGGCGAATTCGTCGTACTCCGAATTGCCGCTGAAGGTGGAATGGACGGTTAATCCGCAGGCCTCGGTAATACGCTCGATTTCGAAGGCATCCCCGCCGATGTTGTACTCACCCAGGAGATTGAGCCGGAAAGATCCTTCCTTGGGGGCTTCAAGCTGGCCCACCACATCGGTAAAGACCTTGTTGTTGGCAATATGATGGCCGGCCGACTGGCTCACCCCCTTATAACCCTCACAACTGAAGCCAAAAATATTGACCTCGGGATACTTCTCCTCCATCTCCCGGGCCACGGCATGAACATCGTCTCCGATGAGTCCCACCGGACAGGTGGAGAAGATCCCGATGGCCTTGGGATGAAAAAGTTCGATGGCTTCCTGAATGGCCTTCTTCAACTTTTTTTCGCCGCCGAAGATAATTTCCTCCTCCTGCATGTCGGTGGACAGGGCATAGGGCATGTAATTCGGATCATCGAGGCTTTTCGGCCTGGTCTGATTACGCCGGGTTAGCCAGCTATAAAACCCGCAGCCGATCGGGCCGTGGGTAATCTGAAGGATGTCACGGGTCGGACCGAGTACCACCCCCTTGCAGCCGGCATAGGCGCAGCCCCGCATGGTCAGGATACCGGGAATCGTCCGGGTATTGGCATGGATCTCCGGTACCTGTTCGCCCTCATCGACTTTGTTGACCACGATTTGCCTGGCCCGACGACGGGCCACCTTGGCCGGATATCTATTAAGTATTTCTTTTTTTACTTCGCTTGGGTCTATGTGAAGCTCCGCAGCATTATTTCCTGGTGCAGCCATACTTTCCTCCTTCTATAATTCTTTGATTCCCCATTCCGAAATCCGAAATCCGCATTCCGCATTCTGGTTATCCTTCATCCAGGGTTTCATCGCCGGTTTCACCGGTCCGAATGCGAATGACATCAAAAACAGGCAGGACAAAGATCTTGCCGTCTCCCGGCTTGTTGGTGCGATTTACCGCAATAATCGTCGAGACTGTCTTATTGATAAGCTTATCGGGAACGATAATCGATATCATCCTTTTTGGAATCAGCCTCTGGCTGTTTCCGAGTTGGGCGATGGCCTCTTCATAGCCTTGCTCCGCCCCTTTCAACAGGTCGAGATCAACGAGGCCCTTGCCGCGGCCCAGGCATTCCCGGGCATGCATGGAGGATATGCCGGCTTCAACCAGGGACTTTTTGGTCTGGTTGATCTTATTCATCCGGATTATGGCCATGACCTCTTTCATAGGACCACCTCCTCTGTCCCGGTCGCCGTCTCCTTGATTCCGGAGCTGACGGTGTAGACCTCGTCCACGGGAGAAACAAAAAGCTTCCCGTCCCCAAAAGCACCCTTATCGCCGGTCCGGGCGGCTCCCAGAATGGTTTTGATCACCAGATCCTTATCCACCTCGGGGACGACTACTATCAATAATTCCTTGGGTATTTCATCGTAGGTGATATCCCCGATCTTGATCCCCCTCTGTTTGCCACGGCCTGAAACGCTCATCCGGGTTACAGCCGGAAACCCCTCGGCCATCAATTTTTCCAGAACCGTATCGACGCGCTCCGGCCTGACAATCGCTCTTATCATTAACATGGTGTATTCCTCCTCTTGCTCTATTACTGGTCGACCCCATACTTGATGAGAATCGACTCGAGTTCATCGGTGGTCATCGGCTTGGGAATTACGAACAACTGGTTTCCATCGATCGCCCTGGCCAGCTTGCGGTATTCATCGGCCTGGGCTGTTGAGGAATCAAAATCGATGACCGTCTTCCGGTTGATTTCCGCCCGCTGCACCACATTGTCCCTGGGGATAAAATGGATCATCTGGGTACCCAATCGTTCGGCCAACATTTCAATCAACTCGCTTTCGTTATCCACCTTGCGGCTGTTGCAGATCAGTCCGCCGAGACGCACACCGCCTGATTCGGCAAATTTGACGATCCCCCTACAGATGTTATTGGCCGCATACATGGCCATCATCTCCCCGGAGACGACGATATAGATCTCCTTGGCCTTACCGTCGCGGATGGGCATGGCGAAACCGCCGCAGACCACGTCGCCCAGCACATCATAAAAGGCATAATCCAGCCCGATGGATTCGGAGTAGGCCCCGAGCTGTTCCAGCAGGTTGATGGAGGTGATAATCCCTCTTCCGGCACAGCCCACACCCGGTTCCGGTCCGCCTGATTCCACGCAGCGGGTCCCTTTATAACCGACCTTCAAGACATCCTCAAGGTCCAGGTCTTCCCCTTCGGCCCTGAGTGTATCCAGGACCGTCTTTTGCGACAGCCCACCTAATAACAAACGGGTTGAATCCGCCTTGGGGTCGCATCCCACCACCATGATCTTCTTGCCCATCTCCGCCAGGGCCGCGACCGTATTCTGGGTGGTGGTCGATTTCCCGATGCCGCCTTTCCCATAAATGGCTATTTTTCTCATGTGCGTTTCTCCTTTCGACAAATCAATCAGTCGCAACCCTATAGGGCAAGTAATATGCCAATAGATCAATGTGCGTCAGGCAAAGGATGGGGATAAAGAAAAAACCCTTTTGAAAACCAAGGGGATGGAGTGCTTTATTTTTTTTAAAGAGAGGGTCCGGGAGGCGATCAAGGCCCTGATTCTGCAGAGGCAGAAGCTACTTAAAAGTAGGATTTTTAATCAAAGGATACCGAATAGTAGGGAATGATGATTTCGGATTTCGAAATGACGAGGGGACTTTGTTTCACAGAGTTCATTGGTGC
This sequence comes from Deltaproteobacteria bacterium, assembly GCA_016219225.1. NCBI lineage: Bacteria > Pseudomonadati > Myxococcota > Myxococcia > Deltaproteobacteria bacterium. The sequence goes on along the minus strand of JACRBX010000224.1, from coordinate 5,275 downwards.
TTCCTGATCCAAGGGGAAGTCCCAATGAGGGGAATCCGGGCAAATCAAGAAAAAGGTTTTTTAAGAGTCAGCCACGCGGCCAGTACATGATAACCAAAACACCGGCCAGGGAAATTCCCCCGCCTATCAGGTCAAAGCGATCCGGAGGAATTTTATCAATTTGCCAACCCCAGAGCAGGGCCAGGACGATAAAGAAGCCCCCGTAAGCGGCATAAACCCGTCCGAAATGGGCCGGCTGAAGAGTGGGGACGATTCCATAAAGGACCAGGATAATGGCCCCCATCAAGGCATAAAGGAAGCCTTTCCTCTCCCGGAGCCACTGCCAGATTAGATAGCCGCCTCCAATCTCACAAACCCCGGCCAACAAGAAATAGGAGAGGGACTTGACCATTTCTATCATAATTTTTCTTTTAACCTCCTTTTAAAAACATGTTTCACCCTATCCCGGGAGAGTGCAATGTGCTGGTTTGTTATTACAGGCCTTGGCTGCTACTTGAATTTGGCGGGATCAATTCCGTATTTGGTCACCCTAAGCCCGATCATCCGCTCCGTAATCCCCAAGGCTCGGGCCGCTTTGGCCAGGTTGCCCCTGGAGCGTTTCAATTCCTCTTCGATGATCTCTTTGGCCATGCCGGTCATCATGGCTTTAAAAGGGCCGCTCTTCCCCTGTCCGCCGGACGGTTCGCTTCTTTGCAGGTTCGGCGGGAGATGATAGCCGTGGATTACGCCATCGGCGCAGAGAATGATGGCCCGTTCCAGACAGTTTTCCAGTTCCCGCACATTTCCCGGCCAATGATAATGCATCAGCATGTCAGTGGCGGTCGTCGATATCCTGGATATTTTCTTGCCATGTTCTTTACTGTATTTTTCGATGAAATGATCGGCTAAGAGCATAATATCGGTCTTCCGCTGCCGCAAAGGGGGGACCATGATGGGAAAGGTATTCAACCGGTAATAAAGGTCCTCACGGAATTTTCCCTCCCGGATGAGTTCTTCAAGATTCCGGTTGGTAGCCGTAATGATGCGAACATCGACCTTAATGGTGGTGTTTCCCCCGACCCGTTCAAATTCCTTTTCCTGAAGGACCCGCAAAAGCTTGGTCTGCACCAGAGGCGGCAGATCGCCGATCTCGTCGAGAAAGATCGTTCCCTGATGGGCCAGCTCGAAACGGCCCTGGCGCGCACCGGTGGCGCCGGTGAAGGCCCCTTTCTCATGGCCGAACAATTCGCTTTCCGCCAGGGATTCAGGCAGGACCGCGCAATTGACTTTCACAAAGGACTTATCGGCCCGGTTGGAGTTGTAATGAATGGCATGGGCCACCCGTTCTTTGCCTACCCCGCTTTCACCGAGGATCAACACCGTGGCATTGGTCCGGCAGACCTGTTCGATGAGGGAATAGACGTTCTGCATGGCCTTGGAATTACCCACGATGGTCTTCGGCTTATATCTGTTTTTTAACTCATCCTGAAGGCGCTGATTTTCCTCCCTGACCTTTTCAAGCTCCTCCTGAGCCCGTTGGCGCAGCCTTACGGCCTGAGAAATACTGGAAGCGATGATGGTCAGAAGGCGCACATCCTCTTCAAGGGACACCATCTCACCGGCCAAACGGTCCGCCGAAAGGGTCCCGATCACTTGACTGCCGATTTTTATGGGAACACAGATGAAGGCGAAATCACTTTTGTTGAGCTTTTTTCTCGAACCGGTCCGGTCGAGAAATAGCGGCTCTTCGGAAATCCGGGGGATAATGGCCGGTTGACCGGTTTCAAAGACCTTGCCGGTGATCCCTTCCCCCCGACGGTACCGGCCCTTGGCCTGTTCCTCGGGCCGAAGGCCGTAGGCCTCTTCAATACCGATCTCCCCTTTGTTGCGGTTGAGAATAGTGAGCGAACTCCGGAGCAGCCCCATATACTCGGTGGTCATCTGGAGAATAGGCTGCAATACGGTTTTGAGGTCCAGGGCCTCGCTCAACTTGGTGCTGATTTCAAAAAGCAAAGTCAGCTCTTTTATTTCCCTGGATTCCTTACGGCCGGACATACACGTTTTTACTCCTATATTTCGGATTTCGGAATTTAAAGAAAACACTCCTTCGATATTCATTATTCGATATTCGATATTCGCATTTTCGTGCTTCGTCGGTGCCCCCATGTGGCCTGATCGACAAAACTTTGTCGATGTTGATTGACTAAGCCCCTAAACCAACGTCGCCCCGGCAAGTGCCGGCTCTATCCGGACACTGGTTTCAATCGGTTGAATAAAGATTTTACCATCTCCCACCTTCCTGCGGCTATCAGCCATTTGAATGATAGCGATGACCTTTTCGGCCATTTCCTGCTCTACCACCACCTCGAACCTGATCTCGGGCTGGAAATCGGAAGTCTGTTTCTTGCCTCGGAAAAACATGGGCTGACCTTTTTGCACCGCCAATTCCTGGACCTTTGAGACGGTCATCTCTTTAATCCCTAAATCATTAAAAGCCTCTTTAACGTTATCCAGTTCAAATAGATGGATCATCGCTCTAATTTTCTTTAGCATAACAGCCTCCCAATTTTTTAATCTCATTTTTATATTTTCCGGAAAGTTTTTCTATTAATTTCAAATATCCCAAAAAGAAAATCCTGGCCTGGGCATGGAGTCTATCCAGGTAAATGCGGGCATCCACTAAAATGTCTTCAGGGGTCAGGGGTTGGGGTTCGGCCAATGCGATCGCCTTCGCCCATAGAGAAAGCCAGGTTTTTATCATCGGTTCGGTTACTTCCAAATGGAACTGGAGTCCATAAGACAGGGGGCCGAAACGAAAAGCCTGGTTCGGGAAAGCCCGGTTCCCGGCCAGGCAAACGGCCCCCGTTGGGAGATCAAAGGTTTCTCCGTGCCACTCAAAGACCAATAAGTAGGGCTCAAGCTTTGAAAACAAAGGATCTGTTTTGGCCAGAGGCGTTTGATTGACCCAACTCCAACCGATCTCTTTATGGGGGCCGGGATAAACCCTGGCCCCTAAAGCCCGGGCCATGAGCCCGGCCCCGAGATTTATCCCCAGGACCGGGGAACCGATTTTAAGGGCCTGGCGAATAAAAGGAATTTCTCTTTTGAATAAAAAAAATCCATTGCTGACAGGAAGATCCATTGGGCCGCCCAGGATCATGATCATCCCGAATTCATTCAGGGACAAGGTCAACAGAGATTCCGAAAACAGAGGCCGGATTTCTAATTTCCACCTCTGTTCCTGAAGGATCTCCTCAAATAGCCCCGGAGGTTCGTCCGGGGTCTGCTTCAATAGTAGAGCGGTTTTTGGCATAGGTCTCCCACTTCAACCAATCACGACAACATTACATAAAGCAGAAACCATGCCAAGAGAGGGAACAGGCTATTTGTTTATGTTATTTCAATAAGTTAAAATTAATTTGGGGATATTTTCCGAAATCGAACAGATTACAAAAAAGAAATTTTTTTATTTAATATTTCATTTTTGTAATTTGTCGATGTCGATTGACTAAGCGACTAAGGATCTACATCTTAACCAGGGTGGCCCAGGGGACGATAATTTCCAAAGGAGAGGCCTCTCCATGGATATATCGGGAGGTCCGGTATTTGTCCGACTTTTCGAAATGTTGGTTCTCGATAAAACCATGGTCGGAAAAGAGGATCAAAGCGGTCCGGGGGGGAAGCTCCCGGAGCCGGGGCGCCAACTCTAATTGAAGATATTGCCGGACATTTCGGAACAGATGTTCGAGCGTCCCTTTTTCCGTATGCACCCGCTCATCGATTCCGCCTATCTTCCAGACCGTCGGCTCCGCCCCAAAGCCCGTATCCCCGGTCTTTTGAGCGGCCTGGTTAAAAAATTCCAGTTGCCTGGGAGTGGAAGAAGGGAAATGGGCCCAAAGGGCACCCTCCTGGAGGATCCGGAACTGATTGGCCAGGGGGCCGAAAAATTCCTCTTTAAGATATTCCCACAAGTCCCAGCGCATCCCGTCCAGGAAAAGGAAAATCCGGTCCCCTCCTTCCGGAAGATTTCTCTGGCAGAAATTCCGGGAAAGAAGGTCTTCCACCATTTTCGGCCTTTTACCGGCCTCGCTTTCCCAGAGGGGAAGGGCCTGTTGATAAAACTCGGCAAATTGTTTAAAGAACAGCAGGGATCCCTTTTCATTTTCCGCCAATCGTTCCCTTACCGGGGAAGGGATGTTGACATCCATCCGTTCCAATCTGACCGGGAATGTTGCTAAAAGATGGGCTAAGGGACTCAGGTGCTGAAGATAAAAAGATTCCCATTTCTGAAAATCCTGGGGCGGATTCGACTCCCTGCGTTTCAAGATCAGGGCCTTCTGACGGATGGTATCATAATCCTTTAAGGCCTCAGCCATCCGGGCCTGTTTGGCATTAAAGTTGGATGCTCCGGCCGGCAAGGGCGGCTGGTCTTCGGAAGAAAACCGTCCGATGGTCTTCTCTGCCTCGGGCAGGGCCAGAATTCTTTCAAAGGCTTCCCGGAGGATGGAGACGAAGAGCGTCTCTTTACCGAAGACGTCGGCGGCCCTTTCTTCATCCAGTAGTCTCCAGGCCCTGGCTGGAAATTCTTCCTCCTTTTCCACTTCCTCGATGATTTCTTCAAAAAGGGCCGGTTCTTTCTGCCTCAGCAGCCTGGCGGCCAGGGAAAGCTGCGCAATCAGGAGGCCATTCCTTTCTTCTTCTCCATTTCCCAGGGAGGGGAAAAGAGGAATGATCTTTTGAGGAGAAAGGCCATAGCCTTCGATCCAGAGGGAAAGAAGGACAGCCTGTTTGAAAACGGTCCGGCCCGTCTCCTTCATCAGAGGCAGCAGGTGCGGAAATTCCGCCTCCACAAAGGCCGGAAATTTTTCCTGCCCCTGCGGCTCACCGCCGGCCTCTCCCCGGCCCAGGAAGTGAATGAAGGTTGAAGGCAAAATCTCCCCCTCTTTCAGCCACTCCCGTATAATCTTGTAAAGCTGCGGCAGGGTATATTTCCGGCGGATGAGTGCCTGATAAAGCTGGTCGAGATCGCGGTTGATGACCACCACCCTGCCTCGAAAGGCTTCATTGATGCCCTGAACGGCCAAAGGGGTCAGGGCCTGATCAAGCTCCGGCAGAAGGTCGTCCGTCTTGGAGCTGGAAACGTTGAGGACCCGGCGGATGGCCGAGGCCTTCTCCGTTTCCCCTACTTCTTCCAGCCCCTTCAAAAAAGGAAGGAGTTTCTCCTGATAAGTGGGAGAATTCAGCGCTTCCAGGGTCTCCCGGATGCCGAAATCAACAGACTCTTCGATCTGGCGGG
>JACRBX010000223.1 GCA_016219225.1 Deltaproteobacteria bacterium | reverse complement strand
GAAGGGAAAAGAGGACCCCTTCCCTGGAATGAACCAAAAAGGACGAAAGGATAAAAGGAGGGACCCTTATGAATCGGAATCCACAAGATATCAACAAGGTAACCGGGATGAATAAATTGTCAGCCTTGATCATCATGTTCCTCATGGCGGCCGTTGTATTTATTCTTTTCTTGCTCATGTCGGCCAGCCTGGCCCTGGCTGACTCCAGGGGCAGAGGAATGGGATCGAGGTTTGGGCAGGGGTTCTTTGAGAATGACGGTTTGACGCCTGAGGAATCGGCCAAAATGGAGAAGATACGCAAGGAGCACTTGAAGGGAATCGTCCCTCTTAGACAGGAGCTTGTGGTTAAAAAAGGGGAACTGCGGCTGATCGACTTCAGCTCAAAAACAAATGCGGGCCGGATCGATGGTCTTAGAAAAGACATTCAGGACCTTCAGGGGAAAATCCGGGAGAAGAATCTTCAGTACTGGTTCCACTGTCAAGATCTCCTGACCCCCGAACAGCAGGATTCGGTTTCATCTTTCGGCCCTGGCCGGGGGGCCGGGCGAGGCTGGGGAGATCGTTGATAGACTTAGCAACAGAAAGTTGCCCGACGGTTTGGGAGCACTAACGATTCGATTAAGGAGGATAAAAAATGAAGAATGGATTGGTTTTGGGCCTGGCGATCCTGGGAGGCCTCTATTTTCTTTCCTATTTCGGGTTTCGTTCCGGGCCGATGGGTTGGGGTTGGAGATCCTCTTATTTTAATAACTTCGGGATCTGGCCGGGGCACTCATTATTTTGGGTTGCCGCCCTGATTATCCTGGGGATCGCAGTGGTTGGTTTTTTTTCGAAATCCGCAGGAAAACCGATTTCTTCGAAGGGAAATGACAGGAATTCCTGCCCCCATTGCGGGGGAAGTTTGGACCCACTGGGAAAGGATTCCGAAAGGTTTTCAAACCCCATATCAAAATAAAATACAGAAAAAGAAACAGGAGATGATGTGTAATGGCACTTATCTACGCAGAAAATATCCAGAAAGACTACCAGGTGGGAGAGGTGGTGGTACCCGCCTTGAAAGGGGTGGGTTTTGAGATTGAGCCTTCCTCTTTTGTCTCTTTTGTGGGGCCGTCGGGAAGCGGCAAAACCACTTTATTAAATCTGATCGGCTGTCTGGACAAGCCGACCGCCGGGATTTTAAAAGTCGCCGGCACGGATGTTTCCGGCCTGGATCGTAAGCAAGGGGCCTTTTTCCGGGGGAAGAACCTGGGTTTTATCTTCCAGGATTTCAATCTGCTCCCGGTTTTGACGGTTTATGAAAATATTGAATATCCCCTGCTCATGGTTCAGAATGTTGCGCCGGGGGAACGAAAGAACCGGGTTATGGGGCTTCTGGAAGCCGTCAGCATGGCGGAGCAAAAAAATAAATTTCCCGATCAACTCTCCGGCGGGCAAAAACAGCGGGTAGCGGTGGCCAGGGCCTTGGTGACCAATCCCAAACTGGTCCTGGCTGATGAGCCAACAGCCAACCTGGACAGCAAGACCGCCTATCTGGTCATCGATCTGATGAAGAAAATGCGGGATCAATTTAAGACCACCTTTATCTTCTCGACGCACGATCAGAAAATCGTCGGTGAAGCGGAGATCATCTATACTCTGGAAGACGGCGCGCTGGCAGGTAAACAGGTGAAGGGAGGCAACGGCCATGTCTAATCTTTTCAAGATAGCCATACGGAACCTGGCGCGGTACCGGAGAAGGACATTGCTCACCGCCTCCCTTGTCGCCATAGGGGTTATATTTGTCCTGGTCTTTGTCGCGGCTTCCGGTTCCTTCAAAAATATGATCGTGGGGCAGATCACGGGTTCCGTCCTGGGAGACATCGAGATTCACAGAAAGGGCTACGTCGCCTCCATCGACAGCCTGCCGCTAACGATGAACATGGGGGCCGGGGCCTTCGCGAAAGCGGAGAAGGCGCTTCAGGCTATCCCGGAGATCGAGGCCTACTCGCCCAGGATCAAGTTCGGAGGTATGTTCAGCAACTTCACGGAGACAACCAGCATACGCCTCAATGGGGTCTATCCGGACAAAGAGATGAAAACGCTGCCGCTTCTGGCTTCGAGAATCATCGAGGGGGAAAAGGACATCAAAAAGGGTGAGATCCTCGTTCCCGAGCTCCTGGCGCGCGGCCTGAAGGTAAAAGTCGGCGACATGGTGGTGGTGGTCTCCACGAACAAGGACGGCTCGGTGAATGGCAAGCAGCTCCGGGTCGGAGGGGTGCTGGAGAGCGCCCAGGGACCGGGAGGACGGGATGGGTACGTGCACATGGACGACGCCAGGGAGATCCTCCGCATGGAGGAGCAGGAGATCAGCGAGATCGCCATTAAGCTCCATAATTTCAGCTCACTCCACACCGTTTACAATAAGCTGGAAGGCTCCCTTGGAAAGGACGTCAACAAGAAGGGCAAGCCCATCTTCGAGGTCCATACCTGGGAGTCCCTTTCGCCCTTCTACAATATTGTACGTATGATCGATTTGATGACCCTTTTCATAAAGATCATGCTCATCGCCATCGTCCTTGTCAGCGTCATGAACGTCATGATCATGGCCGTCTACGAGCGGATACGGGAGATCGGGACGATAGCGGCCATCGGCACCCTGCCGGGAAAGATCCTCTCCATGTTTGTGATCGAGGGGTTTTCCCTGGGCATATTCGGAGCCGTCATCGGCAACGCGGTCGGACTGACGATCATCTTTGTGCTGCGCCTCGTCAAGGTGACTTTCAGTTTCGGCAGGCAAACGGGCCTCGTGCTCATGCCGAGCATACAGGTTTCGGACATCTTAATTGTTTCGCTCATCGTCATTATTGTAGCCGTATTGGGGAGCCTCCAGCCGGCACTCAAAGCATCGAGGATGGAGCCCATACAGGCACTGAGACACGTCTAGCCATTTCGGATCGCGGATTGCGGATTTGGTTTTAGCAAAATGTAGGGTGGGTGGAGTGATAACGGAACCCACCGGTTAATAGAGAATTCAGAATAGTTTAAACAAAATCATGGAAGAATGGAGGGAGAGAGCACAATGAAAAAATTTATACTCATCGTAATGGTTCTCGTTTCGTTTCTGGCGATCCCCGCCTTCGCAGCACAAAGCATAAAAATTGCCGTTGCCGCGAACGATAAGGTCCCGACCGCCACCGTGAGCGGTCAGGCGGCAACGGCCCCCTATTTTCTCTTTTTCGATCAAAAAGGGAAGATGCTGGAGGCGGTTCAGAATCCCTACAAGGATGCGGATCGCGCCGGGCCGAGCGTCGTGGGTTTTCTTGCCGGAAAGGGGATTACGGTGGTGGTAGCCGGAGGATTTGGGCCGAAGATTATGGACGATATGAAAACCAAAGGGATCACTCCGGTCTCTTTTAATGGCGCAGCAGAGGCCGTAAAGAAGTTTTTGCAGTCCAAGTTGAAATAGGAGGAGCTAATGATAAAAAACATGTTGGGCCTCGTAGCGTTGGTGGCTCTGTTATTGGTGGCAGGCCCGGTCTTTGCCGATCAGCCCGGAAATATCGCCGTGGCGTCGAACGACAAAGCGCCGGGTGCGCCGGTGGCCGACAGGATGGGGCGCAGCCCCTTCTACCTGCTCTTCGACGGGCAGGGCAACTTTATGCAGGCGGTGGAGAACCCCAATTTCGGAAAAGGACCGACAACAGGAGGAGCCTCGGCGATCGATTCGATCGGTTTCGATGAAAAGGGCCAGATAACCGGCAGCATCCCCACCCCATCCAGGCAGGAAAGAGACCAGATCTGGAGCGGGTTCAGCGACTTCTTTACCCAAAACGGGATCAGGGTCGTCGTTAGCGGGGAGTTCGGGGATGAAATCGTCAGGGGTATGAAAATGAGAGGCATAGAATGCGTCGCCTTCAAAGGGAGCGCACAGGAAGCTGTCGGCCGTATTTTAAAAGAATCGCCCCGGCCATAAAGTTTCAAGAAGCAAGATGCAAGTTTCAAGTATGAAAAAACGGGATCTGGGGTCTGGGATCAGGGGTCAGTTGAAGAGAAAGTTGCAAGTTGCAGGTGCAAAAACTTTAAACAATGTGCCTTGCTCATAGCCCATAGCCCCTAAAAAAATTTTCTTGCTTCATCGGTGCCGCATGAGGTGGGCATGGGAGTTTAGTGGGAGAAAAGATAAAAAAACAAAACAGATAAAAGGGAACATGACGAAAGGAATTAATTTATGAAAAGGTATTTGGTCTTCTTACTTGTGCTCTGGTGCGCCGTACTGCTGGGTGGTGCCGCACCACTTTATGCCATTGACGGGGCACAACTGCTTGCCCAGATAGACAAGAACCTCAGCCCCGAATCTTATGAGTCGTATCGGAAGATCATCAACATCGAACCGGACGGAAAAAAGAAAGAGTACGTCTATTTTACGGCCAAAAAAGGAGCGGATAAAATGGTCGGGCTGTTTCTTTCGCCGGCCAGTGAAAAAGGCCGGAGCACGCTCAGGCTCGGGGAGAATATGTGGCTCTATGTCCCCAATGTGGGCAAGCCGATCCGCATCACCAGCCTCCAGTCGGTCATCGGCGGGGTTTTTAACAATGCCGACATCCTGGCCCTCGATTATTCCGTAGATTATACCGTTGAAAAGATGGAGACCCTCCCTAACGAAACCCTTCTATTTCTCAAAGCCAAGACGAAAACCGTGGCTTATGACCGGCTCAAAATGTGGGTGGATAAGAATAAAAATCTACCGACTAAAATCGAATGTCTCACCGAAGCCAACATGCTGATCAAGACCCTCTATTTCAAGGATATCAAGGATTTCGGGGCGGGTTTGGTGCGACCGGCCATTATAGAAACGGACAGCCCCCTCCACAAGGGCTATAAGTCGATTATGATCTTCGCCAAGATGAAAAAGAAAGACTTCAAAGACGAGGTCTTTACCTTGACCTTTATGCCGAAGATGGACTCTTTAAGGTAGACGAGGATGAGAAGATCAGAAGCGGGGTCCCGCTATTTTTTCGGCACGTGTTACTTGTTACCTGTTGTCTGCTGCCTGCTGCTTATGACGCTGGCCCCTGCCTTTTCAGAGGAAAACAGGGCCGAGGAATACAAGTTTGACGTCTCGGAAACGGAAAAGAAACCATACCATCTCGGCGGCTATATCGAAGCCATGCCGATCCTCTTCGGGCTGGATAAGAACGCTTCCCTCTACAAACTTAATTTTTACAACCGGAGCATCGGCGGGACCACCCCGGAATATGATGGAACCCTCCAGTTGGAAGGGAGCCTGGAGAAAGGCCTCTCCCGTTTTTCTATCAAGACCAACACGGCCTATACCAAAAACTACCAGAAGGACACAACCAATACCACCATCTTCGAAGGCAACGTCTCTCTCAGGCCCTCCCCCACCCTTATTACCGAGTTGGGCAAGAAGACGCTCAACTGGGGCAAAGGCTATGCCTGGAGCCCGGCGGCTTTTCTGGACCGGCAGAAGAACACCGATGATCCCGAGCTGGCCCGGGAAGGATTTATCGTGGCCTCCCTTGACTATACCCGGAGCTGGGAAGGACAGGCCCTGAAAACCTTTTCCTTTACGCCGGTGCTGGTACCGGCTTACAGCGGCGTCAATGATGATTTCGGGGCGACCGGCAATCTGAATGGGGCGGCCAAGTTCTATTTTCTCCTTTACGATACGGATATCGATTTTATGTTCCTGACCGGGGGGAGCAAAACGGCGCGCTATGGCCTGGACTTTTCCAGGAATGTCACCACCAACCTGGAAGTGCATGGAGAATTCTCCCTGATCACCAACAACCCTAAAACGATTATCGATCCGAATGGTAACCAATCCCAGACCACCACCAACGCCGCCAACGCCCTTCTGGGCCTTCGGTATCTTACGCCGCAGGATATCACTTATATCCTCGAATATTACCGGAACGGCCAGGGGTACAGCAGCCAGGAGATGCAGGACTTTTTTTCATTCATAGACAAGGGGTATAGCCTTTACACGAATACGGGCAATCCCTCTTTGTTGAACAGGGCCAGTACCCTTTTACAGGGCAATTACGGGAAGCAGACCCCGGAAACGAATTATCTTTACCTGAGGATAAGCCAGAAGGAACCTTTTGATATCCTGTATTTCACACCGGCCATCACCATGATCGGTAATCTGAACGATAAAAGCTTTTCCATAACCCCTGAATTTTTGTATTCCGGTATTACCAATCTGGATCTGCGCTTCAGGACAGGGTTTATTGCCGGATCAAGGGGATCGGAATTCGGCGACAAACCAAACGATTACAGGGTGGATTTCAGAATAAGATATTATTTTTGAGAAGGGCATTTTCTTCTTGACACTCCGTCCCTATTCTGATTAAGTTTTAGCTTAATTGGAATTTTATTATGAACGATTTTCTTCAAATCCTAAGGGCTCTTGCGGACGAGACACGGTTGGGGCTTTTTCATTTACTGTTGACCTACGATCTCTGCGGTAAGGCCCTGGCAAATCGTCTCGGTATTTCAGAAGCGGCGGTGTCCCAACACCTCAAGATTCTTCAGAAGGCCGGCCTGGTTCAAGGGGAAAAACGCGGCTACTGGATTCATTACGGTGTCGACAGGCAGGGATTACAAGGGCTTATCGCCGAATTAAAACGGATGACCCAAAAAATTCCAATCTCGGGCGGCCCTTGCACTGACCTTCGGGTTGAATTGAAAGGGGCCTACGGAAAGGAGGTGAAAAAGATGTGTGAGTCGTGTTGTCAATTTCCGGAAAAATTAAAAGAAAAACCTCAGGAATGCACCCCTGAACAGATCAAGGCATGCCATGGTGAGACGGAAACGCATCCTTGTGAAGAGGAAAAAAAATAAAACCATACAGGCCATAGGCTATGGGCTATAGGCAATAGGTGAAGAAAAAACCATAAAACCGTTTTATTTATTACTACGGCGTCATTTTCCCCTCATTCCCGAATGTCTTTATCGGGAATCCAGGTTTTTCAAAAGAATGAGAAAACCAAAGTCCCTGGATTCCGGTCTCCGATTAAGAATGTCGGGGACAAGCTTAAAGCCTGCCGAAATGACGGTTATGGGGACGCATGAGCAAAAAATACGCTGTAGTACTATTGTCCCTTGCCTATAGCCCGGTTTTCCCCCATTTTCATACATCAAGGCACCGTCATGGGGCATCAGGGTTAATAGAACATGAACTCTCCTTCCATACCAAAACTATTCTTCTCTTTTCTCCGGCTGGGGCTAACCGCCTTTGGCGGTCCGGCCATGGTGGTATACGTTAAGGCGTTAGCGGTAAAAAAAAATAAATGGTTGGATGAGGACAGCTTCAGGGAAGGGCTGGTTCTTTGTCAGTCCATTCCAGGAGCCACGGTCATTCAACTGGCCGCCTATGTAGGGCTTAGAATGCGCGGCGTTGTCGGTGCCCTGGCCTCGTATATCGGTTTTGGACTGCCGGCCTTCCTTCTGATGCTGATATTTTCGTTCTTATATAACAATTATCATGATCTCTCTTTCGTCCACTCTCTTTTCGTCGGACTTCAGGTCATTGTGGTGGCCATCATTGTCCAGGCCACCTATTCTTTTGGGAAGAACATCGCCAAAAGTTACCAGGCTATTCTTATTGCGGTTCTCTCAGCCGTTTCACTCGGGATAGGAATCACCCCTTTTCTGGTCATTCCGGGGGCGGGCCTGGTCAGTATCTTTTTACTGAAAAACACCAAGGCTCCTCCTGCGGCTGCCGATCCGGAGTCCGGGAGATTTAAACTCGCCCAGATCCTTATTCTTTTGATACTCTGCTCCATCGGACTGACCGCCCTTTATTTCATAGAGATCCAGACTTTTATTTTGTCCGTCTTGATGATGAAGATAGACCTTTTCGCCTTCGGGGGCGGTTTCACCTCCCTTCCATTAATGCTTCATGAAATAGTGGAGGTCAGGGGATGGATGAACGAAAAGACCTTTATGGACGGCATTGCTTTGGGCCAGGTTACCCCTGGTCCGATCATCATTACCGCCACTTTCGTCGGCTATTTATTGCATGGCTTTTGGGGTTCTCTGGTAGCAACGGTTTCCATATTCACCCCTTCTTTTTTAATACTGACCATTATTACCCCTTTCTTTGACCGTCTAAAATCCTCGCCTCTCTTTTTAAAAGCAACAAGAGGCATACTGGCCTCTTTTGTCGGCCTGCTACTTTACGTCCTGATCAAATTTGTCATAGCCGTCCCGTGGGATATCCCGCGGGTCCTTTTGGGGGTTGTGGCCTTAATCGCCTTGTTAAAAAGAATAGACCTCCTCTATATTGTGATTATCGGCGGTGCTCTTTCCATTTGGGCGTTTTAATTCGTTGTGCCTAAATGGGCATGAAGGTTTAGTGAGCAGCCTGTTTTTTCCCATGTTCATTCCGGATGAGCAACTGCGATCCGGATGGGAAAAATGGGGAACATGTAGCGACCATAGCCGAGAAGGCCAAGAAAGAAGGAATACAGGTAAAAACACTCGTGCAGGTGGGACGGTTTGCAGTGGTCTGCCTTGAGGTGGTCAAGCGAGGTCAACCCTCTCTGATTGTGACCACGCGATCTCGAAGGCCGGAATGGGTAAAAAGGTTTTTCGGCGCACCAGTAGACGAGCTGATTGCAAAGGCGGGATGCCCGGTCATTGCAATCTAAGTCCCAAGTTTTTAAATGGTTAACTGGTTTTTCAAACAAAACAATTTACAGAAAGGGAGGTCAGGTATTTTTGCCGGACCTCCTGGAAGATCCTTAAGCGATACTAATAAAAAAATAGAGGAAAAAATGGTAGAAGGTAGGGGATCGGAGAGAGCGGGTATAAAGGGCACCGATAGGTTTCACTACCGCCCCTGGTGCTATCATCCTTTCAAGGTAATAGGACTGCCTAACTGTCGATACACTCCCAGGCAGCATAAATAAAAAGCACCCGCAATCCACAGCACCATGTCAAACCCCGACACCAGTGAAATAATAACGGTTAAGACCGAACCAATCACCGTCATAAATCCATTGATACCCCAAGCCCAGCCAACCAGATTCGGTGAAACCTGGTGGATAAGACGAAGCCCCAATGGAAAAGGGAATCCCATACATATACCAATCGGTGCCAAGAGAATAAAGGTAACCAATGATCTGACGATAAGGGGTGTGCCGAGAAAAGCTTGAAAAATCGGCTGGGTGGTAAAGATGGTCACCACAAGGAGAAGGAAAATGGCCGGGAAAACAAATCGAAGGGCTGTATGGGGCCGGTCACCGAATTTTTCAGAGAGAAAACTGCCTACACCCGTGAAAACCAGGAGTCCGGAAATGATCATGGCAATGGAATAGGCCGGATGTCCTAAAAAAAGAATATACTGTTTGATAAAACAGAGCTCTATCATAATAAAACCCATGCCCAGAAAAGAAAAATAAAAAATAACCGCCCAACGGACATTTTTCTGTGCTGTTTTCTTTCTTGAAAAAAAGAAGAGTGGCACAAAAATCCCTAACAGTGAAATAATGGCCCCTTCAAAGGCAATAGCCAGTACAGGGACATCCGACTGGGCCAATTCCAGGTTGCCAACCATTTTTTTTATAAACCCGGAAGGCTCCCAGCGAAACATTTTGGCTATCTCACGTAACTCTTCCGGCAAGATCGGATTATTGATGTCAACTGATTCGCCAAATTTCAGGATATGATCAAAAAAAGGATGGTCGTCTGTGGCCGGCGATAAATCATACCCTGAAAGCTGATAATATTGCCTATAATCGTCATCCATCAATATTTTAGCATACAGATTTTCATCTTTTTGCATGCCCGGATAATACAGCATGGTCCTCCCCAACTTTTCGGCATACTTCCTGGCATCGGCAATTTCCAAATCCGTGAAAGGGGACTTTTTAAAATAAAAACCATGATTCCCCCACCATTGACCGGAAATAATCATAATATTCTTTTCAATATGCTGTATATGGTTCTGTTCTGCGACACTGCGAAAGGTAGTACAAAGTCTGCTGGTTCCCCAACGTATGAAACCCAAAACGCCGTTTTCCTTAAGGCGGGAAATAAAGGCGTTCATTCCCTCCGCGGTAAGCAAATAGGTTTCAGACAAGACAATCGCGCCCGATGCAAAAGCAATCGGTGTAAAATTATTGCGTGTCAATATCAGATCATACTTGTCCTGTGTATTGACCAGAAAACTTCTCCCTTCATCAACGAATTGCTTGACCCGGGGAGAATGATACATTTGATTGTTCCAGTCGGCCATGTCTTTTTCAACTATCTTTGCGATAAGCGGATCCATCTCCACCGCATGAACCATGGATGCCCCATGAGCCAGCGCAAAAGCAACTTCCGTTCCGCCGGAGGAACCAATAATCATAACCTTGGGCACCTTTTCCTGGCCGGCGATGAAGAGATACGGAAAATTAGTGGTGTCCTCCCAATGTTTTTTATTATCCCAGGGCGCCAGAAAAGATTCGTTTTCACCGCCATTAATAAAAATTCCTCGACGCTTATTGTTATCATAGCTAACCACATCCACTTTGGAAAGGGTGGACCATCCGGAATAGAGGGTGTTCTGACGAACCCGTTGATACCAGCGTTTGTTTTCATGGGGCTGAATGGGAAAAATGCTTTCTCCAAAAGGAATAATAGCTCCAAGAAGCAAACCGAACAGGACCAACACGGAGAGGAAAGCTTTATGTCTTTTTATAGAAAAAAAGATGGCGGCCAGGACACCGGCCAAAGAGGCCGCTATAACAGCTCCTGATGCCCCGATGCGGGTGATAATCAGGGAAAGGAGGCAAGAACCGATTGCGGCTCCGATTAAATCCCAGAAATACAGTTTATGGACCCGTTTGGAGTCAGAAGCCAGTAAAATCGAAATGGCAAGACCAGCGAAAAAAAATGGAATAATAATCGCCAGGTAAATGATAAACAGATAGACCCAGTTGATCGCCCGGTCAAACGTAGAGATTGTAAGCGGAACCCGGATAATCAAAAAAAGGGCCAGAAGAGCGGTTAGAGAAAAAAACAGGCAATAACTTCCGACCTTCGACTTTGGGAACCATCTATTACTGTTTCTGGTGACAGCCAATGTCACTCCTGCAATACCAAAACCAAGCAAAGCGGTCGACACGATAAGAAATGCGTAATTTGACCATACCACAAAAGAAAAAATGCGTGTAAGTGTGAT
>JACRBX010000222.1 GCA_016219225.1 Deltaproteobacteria bacterium | reverse complement strand
GTCCCCATTTTTCCCCTTGACCAGGTCTTTCCCTTTCCTTATACTTATTTTTCACGCAAGAAAGAAATTCCTGTCAATTAAAAAAGACACAAGCAGAGGAACTCCTTAATAAAGGTGGTGCTGATGAGCCCCCAATCAAAACCCAAAAACAATAGCTTCAATTACGGTGATTATTTGAATTGGCCGGAAGACGAACGTTGGGAGTTGATCGACGGGGTTCCGTATAACATGACCCCGGCCCCGTCCCGGGCCCATCAAAAAATCCTGGCCGCCTTACTTACAAAATTTTATTCTTTTTTGGAGGACAAAGAGTGTGAGGTCTATAGTGCTCCCTTTGACGTCCGCCTACCAGAGGGCCAAGAGGAACCTCAGGAAATAACCACTGTCGTCCAGCCCGATCTGGTAGTGGTCTGTGACCGGGCCAAACTGGACGATAAGGGCTGTATGGGCTCCCCGGACCTTATTGTCGAAATAACTTCTCCTTCAACGGTCCGAAAAGATATTAAAGAAAAATTCTATCTCTATGAAAGGATGGGTGTCAAAGAGTACTGGATCATCAACCCCATCGATGAGACCCTGATAACCTTCATTTCGGATTCCAATGGGAAATATGGGCGACCGGGGATTTATTCCAGAGAAGATACCATCCAGGTTGGCGTCCTGAAAGGACTGTCCATTCCTTTAAAAGAACTATTCAAAAAATGAGTTGAGTCAGTTAGATCTATCCTGTTCCAGTCTCGAGTCTAAAGGCCCGGGACGAGGCTCAACCGCCGCCCCCCTTCCCTTTAAGAAACCTGGTCTAAGAATTTCTCGAAAAAGTAAAGCCTTCAGTAGTCATCTGAACGTGAAGAGGGGGTCAGCCGATTTATTCTCTTGCATAATCATCCCGATTTTATTAAAATTATTCATCTTTTCCCGGAAAACCGGCCAATGGAAGAACAAGTAATTTACACCACAGCAATCAATCGCATCCGGCTGCTTAAAGAGAAGGGCCGCTTCGATGAGGCCGCCGAAGAAATCCGCCAGGGCCTGGAGAAGGCCCCCCACGATCCTTTTCTCAAGACCAGCCTGGCCGATCTCTATCTGCGGCAGGGACGCTTTATGGAAGGCAGGATCCTGGCCGAAGAAGTCCTGGCCCAGGATCCCCGGCACCCCCAGGCCTTATCCGTTCTCGGCGACCTTTATCTGAAAGGTCATTCGCCGCAAAAGGCCCTGGAATGCTATCGACAGGCCTACAACCGGGACCCAAGGCCTTACCTGATCCTCAAAGCCGCCCGGGCCATGAAAGAGCTGGGAAAGCTGGCCGAAGCCCTGGAAGAACTGGAAAAGGTCCTGGTGGTGCACCCGGAAAACCTTTCTTTTCTTAAAGAAAAGGCCCTGGTTTTGAATCGCCTGAAACGGTTTGATGAGGCCCTGGAGGTCTTTGAAAAAATTCAAACTACTTCTCCCCGGGACACCTTTGTCGAGAAAGAAATCCTTCGGTTACGCAGCCGAAACCGGCCCGAAGGCCAGGTCCTGAAAGAGCTTCAGGTTGTTATCGGGATGGACTCCAAAAAAGATGATGCCCAGGTCCATGGTCTTCTGGCCCAAAAACTGAAAGGGGCCGGCCAGGTCCGGGAGGCGGCAGCCGAATATCACAAAGCTTCCAGTCTGGACCCCCGGAGTCCCTATTTCTTAAAGCATGAAGGATTCTGTCATTATCGTCTTAGAGAATATGACCAGGCGGTCTTCCGCCTTTCCCAGGCCTTTCGGATGGATCCCAGGGATTACTATGTGCGAAAGGCCCTGGAAAAAAGCTTTGAGGCCCTTCATGATCCGAAGGGCTGGCTCGATCTTTTAGAAGAAGTCGCCCGGCATCACCCCGAGGAGAAAGCCCTTCTGGGTATCATCGGGAAGGCCAGGAAAAAAACCGGAATAGGGGAGGAGGCCGGAAAGTGATCAAGGTCGGAGACCTGGTTGAGATTCCTGAAATCAAGACCGTCATTCAATTGAAGGATCTTCAGGACCCCAAACTCAGACAGATGATCCTCCTGTCCTTTGTGGTTACGGCCGAGGTGCAGAAAAACCTGGAGATGATCCTGTCTTCCCTTTCCGGCAAGGAAGGCCGGGGGGCTTTTCTGAAAGGACATTTCGGATCGGGAAAATCGCATTTCCTGAGCATGCTCAGCCTCCTTCTCCGCTATCCCGGATACTGGGATATCCTGCACTTCCAAAGCGCCTCTCTGGAGAAATTTCAAAAAAATCTTCCCTTCTCCAAATTTTTGGTTGTTGAGATCTCCTTAATCCAGCATCGGGGGACCGAATTCCTGGAAGACATTTTTCTTCAGTCCATCTCCAGGGAATTGGCCCTGCAAACCGGGCGGCCTTTTGAACCGGCAGGATCCAGGCATGAGACCTTTCAGGAGATTCGAAGGACTATGGAAAGGGAAGGTTTTTCCAAACTGGTCCTTTTGGTGGATGAACTTTCCGAGTTCCTCCGTTCCAAGACCGATGCCCATGCCTATCAGGAAGATATCCGCTTTCTTCAATATATAGGGGAGGAGGCCTTCTCCTTTCCTCTCTGGATCATTGCCTCCCTTCAAGAATGGATCGAGGAAACCGGGGAAATCAATCAGGATACTTTCAACAAGATTAAGGACCGTTATCCGGTGAGAATCAGTCTTGGCCGCACCCACCTCGAAGAGCTTATTTCCCACCGTCTGATCCGCCAGCGGGAAGGGGCCGAAGAAGAAATTCGCAGGATATTCCAGGCCCTGAGGCGGTATTTTCCTCATTTTCCGGTGGATGAAACGCGGTTTTTAAAACTCTACCCGGTCCATCCGGCCACCGTTACCCTGCTCGACAGCTTAAAACCCCTTTTCTCCGAACACCGGGGCCTGGTGGATTTCATCCACTTCCGGCTCCAGGGGGATTTGGAAAGGGGCATCCCTTCCTTTTTGGAAAAGCCGGCCCAGGAGCTCCTCGGCCCATCGACCATCTTCGACCATTTTGTGCACCGCATCCGGGAAACGGCCGAGACCCAGCCCTTCGTGGACAAGGTCTTTGATTATTATCAGGATGAGCTCCCTCAACTGTTTGCCGACCCGGAAAAGGAAAAGGTGGCCCTGGAGGCCGTGAAACTCCTTATCCTTCTGGCCATTTCCCCGAAGAAGGTCCGCTATTCGACCAGGCACCTGGCCGATATGATCCTTTACCGGGTGACCGAACTGGACGCGGAGATCAATTACCACTATCTGCATGAGATCCTCCATCGCCTGACCCAGGAAAGCCCTTATTTAGCCGTTACCCCCGGAAAGGATCCCCTGGAAGACCACTTCTCCATAAAGCTCCAACCGGATCTCGCCAGTATCATGCGGCAAAGGGTGCGACAAGGGGCTTCGGAAATCTTTCCGGGAGACCGGCGTCTTTTTGATCGCCTCCTGCCCCTGGCCGAGTCTCTGCACCTTCCTTTCGCCGGTTGGGCCGAACAGAGACAGCAGCGGGTTTCCATCCTCTGGGAATATACCCGTCGTCAGGGAACCATTTATCTCCGCCCCCTGGACGAGATCGGCCTGGATGAAATAGAAACCCTGGCCGGAGAATGGAAGCATAGCGAAGAAGATTTTTTTATCTTTGTAGCCCCGACCTATGGTTTGGACCAACAGTATCGGCATCTCCGGGAAAATCTCCTGCCCAAACTCAGGAGCGCTTACCCGGGCAATACCTTCCTCTTCTGGCTTCCGGCTCTCATTGCCGAGGAAGAAGAATGGATGAAGGGAATGCTCTCCGCCCTGCTTTTATCGGAAAGCTATCAAAAGGAATTTTCGGAAACCGGACAGCAAATGAAAGGCCTTCTGGAGGATTTTTTGGCCCAGGGCAGGAAAAAGCTGGGCGACATTTTCAATACCTCCTATTTTAACGGACTGCTCATCTGGGATGACCGGCAGGTGGAGCTCTCCCCTTACGGTTATCTTTCCCAGGAGAAGTTTCTCGAGGAGTTCGTCCCCCCTCTTCTGTCCCGGAGGTTTCCCAAACACCACCGGATCCATCCCTATATCGAAGCCCTGGCACCGACCACCATACCGAACCTGTTAAATGATTTTTTCGCCACCGGATCTTCCCATATCAATGAACGGACCCAATTCGGTCTCCGGGTCATCCTGGACAATCTTCTCAAGCCCATGGGCTTGATTAAAAAGAAAGGGAACCAATACCTTCTTCATGTGGATCCCCGGAACAACGAATTAGCTGAAACCTGTCTGGCCTTTTTAAACCAGGGACCCCTTCCTTTGGAAACCCTCTATTGGTCTTTCCGAAAGGGCGAATATGGTCTCCTGAGACATCAATACGAAGTCCTTCTTTTGGCCCTGCTCTTTTCCGGTCATATCCTGGCCTTGCAGGGGCAAAGAAAGAAAGGACTGGAGGATATTTCCCGAACCGGGCTTCAGGGGATAACCGCTATCGACCGGGGAAAGATCCTCGACGAAGGACTCCGCCGGACTATTGCCGGCCATCCCCTTATCCCTGAGACATGGCGAAAGGGCACCTTGACCCTCCCGGCCCAGGAGGCCCTTTGGAATGAGATCAGGGTCCTGAAGGTCCAGGAAGAGGAGTCCCTTCGCAATCTGCTTAATCGAATCGAGTGGGCCTTTTCCTTCCAGGCCTTCAAGAATCTCTCCTGGGAGACCTATCGCCAGGATGTCCAGGATATATTGGCCCAATGGGAAGAGGTCAAGGTCAGCTTCGGGGCAAAAGAAGGGCTGGAAAGGTTTCTTTCGGCTGCCAACAGGGAACCCTTCCTTTCCGATAAACTGGCCCGTCTGGAAGAGATCCGGGCCTTTTTCGAAGAAGCGGACAAGATCCTATTTGTCTTCCAGTATCTCAGCGATACGCGCCTTTCCATCCCCGATCTTCCGGCCAGTCCGGGATTGTTGGAAGACCAAAAGGATCTCCTTAATTACTTCGAAGGGGGAAGGCTTTCCATCGACCCCAAAACCATCCAGGGTCTTCTGGATCTTTTTCAGGATTTCCGGGAACGATACATCCAGACTTATGTGGAGGCCCACCAAAAGGCCCGCTCCGGGGACCAGTTCAAACCCTATGAAAAACTGAGCCATTCGAGGCGCTACCAGCTTCTGAGCCGGCTGGATCAGTTGGAGATGATCTCCGTCCAGCACGACCTCAGTTCCATAAACAACCGCCTCTCCGGGGTGCTGCTTTCCCGGTGTGAGGCCCCGTCCATCGAGTCCCTTCAGCGTAGTCCGGTCTGTCGGTGCGGGTTTCAGTTGAATACGGAAACCCGGTTTGTTCCGGCCCGCCAGATCGAAGAGTCT
>JACRBX010000221.1 GCA_016219225.1 Deltaproteobacteria bacterium | reverse complement strand
GCCTCTTTTGTTCCCTACAAGGACGAGGGGCCATCCCGGGCCAAACCATTCTATACCGATCCTCCCTACTCTTCCCGAGCCCAAAAGGCCCATGTCGCACCATCATCAAAAAGGAAAGCCGGGAAATGGGGTCGGTTGATCTTTTTATTGATTTTACTCCTCATTTCCGTGGCCTTACTGCTCTTGCAGTATTATCCTCCCGGGAAATCCTTTTGATCACCCCTGACAAAATAGGGTCATACCATTAGCAAAATACAGTGAATGTCTTATTCCCCTTAGCCGGGAAATTGGGTATTATAAGACCAACCAAAAAATATATCTTGTTTTTCAACAAGTTGGGAGTTCTTCTTCCTTAAAAATGAAAGGCCCCTTTTTACATGACTAAAAAGCATATCCTTATTGTTGATGATAACCAATCCCTCCGGGAGGGATTGCGCTCTCTTCTCTCCTCCTGCCATGGCTTCGATATCGTGGGTGAGGCCGGAGACGGCCTGGAGGCTGTTCAGTCAGTGGACAAATTCCATCCCGACCTGGTTTTGATGGATCTTTCCATGCCTCGCATGGACGGCATGGCGGCCACACGGGAAATCAAAAAAAGATGGCCCAAAACGAAAATCCTGGCTTTTACCGTCCATGATACCGAAGAATACGTCTTCGCCGCTCTCAAAGCCGGAGCCGATGGCTATGTCCTAAAGGATTCCCCTCAATCGGATTTGATTCGATCCATTGTTAAGGTCCTGGATGGAAATCAGGTCCTGAGTTCGTCGGTCGAGGGAAAGTGGGGAGGGTTGGGGCTTCATTAAATTAACACGGGAATAAATAAAGTTTCAAGATGCAAGATGCAAGTTTCAAGTATGGAAAACCTGAACCTATTGCCCCTGGCCCATCGCCCATAGCCTCGTGATGTTATTTCCTTTAGTCACGGCGCCCTCACGGCTTCCCTTCTATACTACATAATCCGTTAAAACCGTCAGAAAGAAGCTCCTGACTTTTTGCTTTTTTATGTTGACATCATCTTCCATTTAGATGAAATTATAATATTTGTAACGGAGGATTTAAACCATGCCCTCTCGAAATCAGGAGCCCGGAGAACCCGACCACCCGGCGGACAAATCACCCCGGGCCGATAAGCCCCGCATCCCGGACCGGCCTGTTTTGGTCGTCGGTGTCGGTGCCAGGGCGGAGGACCTGGATCACCTTAGAAAGCTTTTTGCCGGCCTGCCCACCGGACAGGGGCTGGCTGTTGTCCTGGTCCAGCAGGCCATCCCATCCCAGGTAACTCTCAACGTCAATACCTTTAAGAACCACACGGCCCTGAAGATCCTCGAAGCCTCAGATGGCCTTCTCACCGAAGCCGATCACCTTTACCTGATTCCTCCTGACCGGCATCTCAATATCGTAGAAGGACGGCTGAGCCTGGTTGAACCGGTTTACTGCCACGGATTGTGCCTGCCCATAGACCATTTTTTCTGTTCCCTGGCGATCGACCAGAAAACCAGGGCTGTGGGTATCGTTTTTTCGGGAACCGGCAGTGACGGCACCATCGGATTGTCGGAGATCAAGGCCTCCGGCGGCCGGACCATTGTCGAAGACAGACCATCAGCCGGGTCTGCCGAACAGCCAGGCCCCATCACGGCCCACGTGGCCGATAAAGTTCTCCCGGTGGAAAAGATCCCCGAGGCCCTGCTGACCTGGGCCGCCCGATCAGGCAATTGGAATTCCTCGGCTGAAACCGATGAATTAGAGGCCGATTACCTGGCCATTTTGAATCTCCTCCACGCCAGGACCGGCCATGATTTCCGGTGCTATAAGAAAAACACCCTGATCCGGCGGATCAACCGCCGTCTGGCCCTGCACCAACTCCATCTCCCGGCCGAGTACCTGGCCTTTATGGAATCCCATCCAGACGAAGCCCGGCTGCTCCAAAAAGATCTGCTCATCAGCGTAACGGATTTCTTCCGTCAGCCGGAGGCCTGGCGCACCCTGGAAGAAAAAATAATTCCCCCCTTGATCGCCAAGGCCGGACCCGAGAACCCTATACGCGTCTGGATCCCCGGGTGTTCGACCGGCAAGGAGGCCTACAGTCTGGCCATCCTGCTGGCCGAGAAGGTAGAAGCTTCCGGCAAACCGATCGACATTCAAATCTTCGCCACAGATACCGATGAGGACACCCTTAATATCGCCCGCGGCGGGATCTATCCGGAAGGTGACCTGGGATCGACTATCTCGCCGGTTCGACAAAAGAAATTTTTTGCCCGCAATAAAGGCCAATTCCAGGTAACCAAGGCCATCAGGGAGATGGTAGTCTTTGCGCCCCAAAACCTGACCACCGATCCGCCCTTCTCCAGGCTCGACCTGATTATTTGCCGTAATCTCCTGATCTACCTCGACCGCGAAGTCCAGCGGCAAATCATCGCCCTGTTCCATTTTGCCCTGCGTGAAGGCGGCTATCTGTTCCTGGGCAATGCCGAAACCGTCAGTGACCACCAGGACTTGTTCGAACCGGTCTTTAAAAAATGGCGAATCTACCGGCGTATCGGGGTGGGCCGCCGGATGCCCATGGAATTACCTCTCGGAAAAAGCTCGGGGAACCGGATTGCAGCACCCTTTCCGCCCCGTCTGAACAGCCTTACTTTTATAGCCCAGCAGGTTCTGGTGGACCGTTTCGCCCCGACGGCGGTCATCATAGACCGCCGGCAGCAACTACTCTATGCCCATGGGGCCACTGAAGACTATCTGACGATTCCCCGAGGCGAACCCACCATGGATATCGTCGGTCTGGCCCGGGAAGGTTTGCGCCTTCGTCTGGGAACGGCCATTCGAAAGGCCATCGAGGAGAATAAAACCACCGGCATCACCACCCGCCTTAAACGGGGCGACCACTCCGTTCCCGTAAGGGTGACCGTAACACCATTGCACCACCCCCGTGAGATGAACGGCCTGCTGCTGATCAGCTTCGAAGACTACACATCCCCGGCCGGGGACCAGACCGCGCCTGAGCAGCCGGCAGCCGGGGAAAACAGCTGGATGCAATTAGAGGATGAGCTCAAAGTCACCAGGGAAGAACTCCAGAGCACTATCGAGCAGTTAGAGAGCTCCAATGAAGAACTGAAGGCCTCCACTGAAGAGGCGATCGCCTCCAACGAGGAGCTGCAATCGGTCAATGAGGAGCTGGAGACCTCCAAGGAAGAGCTCCAATCCCTGAACGAGGAACTGAACATCATTAATGCCCGCCTCCAGGAAAAGGTTGGAGCATTAGAGAACGCCAACAACGACGTCAACAACCTGCTGAGCAGCACCCATATCGCCACGGTCTTTCTGGACCGCGCCTTCAGGGTCAAACGCTACACCCCGGCCATTACCGGGCTGCTGAGCCTGATCCCCTCCGATGTCGGCCGGCCCATGGAGGATATCACCTTCAAGTTCAAGGATGACGACCTGCTGGCCCATGCCCGACGGGTGTTGGCCGAACTCACCCCAATAGCCAAGGAGGTGCAGGCCGAGAACGGCCGGTGGTATGTCCGCCGGATTACGCCTTATCGCACCCATGACGATCGCATCGAAGGTGTAGTGGTCACCTTTCTGGATGTGGATGAGATTAAACAGGCCGAGGCAGAGTTGACGCGGGTGGCTTCTTTCCCGATGCTGAACCCGAATCCGGTCACCGAGACGGACATGGAAGGACGGATGCACTTCCTTAATCCCTCGGCCAGACGGCTTTTCCCCGATCTTGAGCAGAAGGGGGCCGATCATCCCTTCCTGGGGGATTGGGCCTCGATCGCCCATACCTGTCGGGAAAGTGAAGGGAATCTCAGCGTCCGTGAAGTAACCGTTGGAGAGCGTGTCTACTACCAGACGATGTACTGCGTTCAAGAAACGCAGCGTATCCGCATTTATGGGATTGACATCACCGAGCGCAAGCGGACCGAAGTTCTCCTTTCGGAAAATGAAAACCGCCTGAAAAGGGCCCAGGAAATCGCCCACCTCGGCAGTTGGGAACTCGACCTGGTGGGCAACCTCCTGACCTGGTCCGATGAAGTCTATAGGATTTTTGGTTTACAACCCCAGGAATTCGCGGCCACCTATGAGGCCTTCCTGGAAGCGATACACCCGGAGGATCGTCAGGCGGTAAACGCGGCTTACTCCGGATCGCTACGGGAAGGAAGAGACTCCTACGAGATCGAGCACCGGATCGTGCGGAAATCCACAGGAGAAACCCGATATGTCCATGAAAGATGTGAGCATGTCAAGGACGAAACCGGCCTGATCATCCGCTCGGTGGGCATGGTACATGACATCACCGAACATA
Organism: Deltaproteobacteria bacterium; assembly: GCA_016219225.1. Classification (NCBI taxonomy): domain Bacteria; kingdom Pseudomonadati; phylum Myxococcota; class Myxococcia; species Deltaproteobacteria bacterium. The sequence continues at coordinate 28,021 of JACRBX010000221.1, read as the reverse complement.
AACTGGCCGATGAAGCCCTGCTGCGAGCCAAGGAAGAATGGGAACGCACCTTTGACAGTGTACCGGACCTGATCGCCATCCTGGACGATCAACACCGGGTCATTCGGGTGAACAAGGCCATGGCTGACCGGCTGGGGTCCACTCCCAGTGCCTGTCTGGGGCAGCACTGCTACGAAGTCGTCCACGGATTGGAGGCCCCGCCGACCTTCTGCCCCCACGCCAAGACCCTGTTGGACGGACTGGAGCACGTGGAGGAACTCCATGAGGGACACCTCGGCGGCGACTTCCTGGTCAGCACCACCCCGGTAATCGATGCCCGGGGCCAATTGATCGGGAGTGTCCACGTGGCACGGGATATCACCGACCGCAAAAAAATGGAGGATAAACTGCGACGCTCCCGGGACGATTTGGAAATCCGGGTCCGGGAACGGACCGCCGAACTGGCCTTAGCCAATGAAGGCCTGATAATAGAAATTGCTGAGCGGCAGAGAGCGGAGAAGGCCCTTCTTGAGTCGCAGAAGCAATTGCGTGTTCTGGCCGCCAAGATCCTTATCGCTCAGGAAAACGAAAGGAAACGCATCGCCCTTGATGTCCACGATATCCTGGGGTCATCCCTGAGTGCCATCAAATTCAAGGTGGAAGAGGTTTTATACCTGGTTTCTGAAGACCAAAATCCGAATATATGCAAACCGCTGAAGGTCCTTATCCCTGTCATCCAGGATACGATCGAAGCCGCCCGAAGGATCCAATCCGATCTGCGGCCTCCCCTTCTGGATGATCTGGGGATCCTGGCCACCTTTTCCTGGTTTTGCCGGAGATTCCAAACGATTTATTCGAACATCCGCATTGAACAAACGATTACCATCCTGGAAGAGGAGGTGCCCGATCCTCTGAAAATCGGTATCTTCAGAATTACCCAGGAAGCGATGAATAATATCGTTAAACATGCTCAGGCCGACTTGGTCCATCTCGGGCTGCGAAAGGTCGACGGCACCTTGGAGCTGACTATTCAGGACAATGGGAAAGGATTTGATCCGGAAAGCCTCTCCACCAAAGAGGGTTCGAAAAAAGGTCTGGGTCTTTCCAGTATGAAAGAGAGGACTCAATTTTCCGGAGGGTTGTTCTTCATCGATTCCTCCCCGGGAAAAGGGACGGTGATCAAGGCCCAATGGCCCGTCTTATGAAGAAATGAATTAGGACGCTGATTTTCGCAGATACTCGCAGATAATTATTATTGATGGTCTTGTAAAAACTCGTCATTCCCGCGAAGGCGGGAATCCAGGCTAACCGTAACCACTTAAAAGGACTTGATTCCCGCCTTCGCGGGAATGACGAAAAGAGACGAGTTCCGACTTCCAAATAACTTAGCTTTTTTATTGCCAAGTTATTTTCTGATACAGCGCCGCAATGCGGCGTTTCATAGCTTTTTACGAGTTCATCATTCTTTATATTCAAAATCTTGACAATCGGCACGATTGGCGAAAATCTGACGATCCGAGTTCATCAGCGTCCAAAAAATAAATTCTTATACCATAAATTTATCCCAAATAAACGTTGACCTATTCGTAAATCCGATTTATAAATGCGCAGTTGAATGAGAAAGGTGTCCTCTAAATGAAAAAAAAGAAGCGTATCCTGATTGTCGATGACCATCCCGCTTTGAGAGAAGGATTACGATCCCTTCTGACGTCTCATCAGGATTTCGATATTGTCGGCGAGGCCGGGGATGGTTTTGAGGCCATCGATTCCGTTAATAAATTCCTTCCTGACCTGGTTTTAATGGATATATCGATGCCCCGGATGGATGGTATGGCCGCCACCCGTGAAATCAAAAAAAATTGGCCCGAGACTAAAATCCTGGCCTTCACCGTCCATAATTCTGAGGAATATATCCAGGCCACCCTCCAGGCCGGAGCCGATGGATATCTATTAAAAGATACCGCCCGCTCCGAACTGATTCATTCCATCGAACATATCCTGAACGGGAAAAAGGTCCTTGGGTCAGCCATTATAGAAAAGATTAAACGGCTTGAGTCTTCTCCAACGCATTAACACGAAAACAAAGTTCGGGGACCACGGGCCAGGGGTCGGGGGTCAGTTGAAGAGAAGCAAGTGAAAAAAACCTTAAACCTTGTACCTTGCCCCTCGCCTATTGCCCATAGCCTATAGCCTAAAAAAATTTTCATGCTTCGTGTTGCCCGCCCCGGGCATGCGGGTTTAATACGAAAATAACGTTCAGGGATCGGGGGTCGGCGAAAGACATTTTCATTCTTCGTAGTGCCCGACCCGGGCATGAGCGCTTAGTACGAAAATAGATTCCAATTTCGGATTTCGGAATTTAAAAGAAACGCTCCTTCAACATTCATGATTCGATATTCGATATTCGCTTTTTCATGTTTCGTGGCGCCCTCGTCCACCCCTCTTCGAGCCGAACGCCTTTCTCATTTCTCTTTCTTACCCGTCACCTTCCCTTTAATCCCCTTCTGCTTTTTTCCCGGCCAGAGATAGACAATGGGCGAGGCCACAAAGATGGAGGAATAGGTGCCGATAATCACACCGAAAAGCAGGGCCAGAGCAAAGTCATGAATCACCACCCCGCCCAGGAAATAAAGGGCCAGCACGACCAGAAAAACCGTTAAAGAAGTGATGATAGTCCGGGAAAGGACTTCGTTGATGCTGAGGTTAATGATCTCTCCAAAATCTTTTTTCCCGCTTCGGCTCATGGTCTCCCGGATCCGGTCGAAAACCACCACCGTATCGGTCAGGGAGTAACCGGCCAGGGTCAGGAGGGCCGTCACAATCAGCAGGGTTATTTCCTTATCGAACAGATAAAAAAGCCCCAGGACCGCCAGAACATCATGAAAAGTCGCAATGGCCGCGGCTACCCCGAAACGGAACTCAAAGCGCCAGGCCAGGTAGATAATAATACCGGCCAGGGAGATGGCAATGGCCAGCAAAGCCGCCTTTTTTAAGGCCGAACTGACCGAAGACCCGATCTCGGCCTTGCTTTCCACCGCAAATTTCAGTTCCGGGAAATCCTCCTGGAGGGCCTTGGCAATGGCATCGGTCTCTTTTCCAACGGAATGTTCCGATTTTTTAACCCGGACCATCAAAATGTTTTCCTGGGCGACCTGTTGGAGTTCCAGGTCTTTAAAACCCCTCTGGGTCAAGGCCCCTCGAATCTTGTCCAGCCGGAAGGGTTGAGCGGCCTTGAACTGAGCCATGGTCCCGCCGGAAAATTCCACCCCCAGGTTGGCCTGGCCCCGGTTGATCTGGACAAAGGCAATCAGGCCCAGCAGGCAGAGAATCCCGGAAAAGATAAAGGCATATTTTCTCAAACCGATAAAATCTAATTTGGTTTTTTTCAAAAACTCCACAAAGCGAATCGGCTTGAGACGGCGTTTGACGCTCAACCAGTCATAGACCACCCGGGTGCAAAAAAGGGCCGTGAAAAGATTGAAGATAACGCCGATACTCAAGGTGACGGCAAATCCCTTGATCGGCCCCGATCCGAAAAGAAACAGGGCAAAGGCTGTGATCAGGGTGGTGACGTGGGAGTCGATAATGGTCCAGAAGGCCTTGTCGTAACCGCCATCCACCCCGGACTTGACCGGTTTGCCCTGGGCGAATTCTTCCCGCATACGCTCAAAGATCAGGACGTTGGAATCGACGGCCATACCTATGGACAGAATGATTCCGGCAATGCCCGGCAGGGTTAAGGTAGCCCGGAACAACCCCAGGGCGGCTATCATGAAGAGGATATTGAGGATCAGGGCAAAGTTGGCGATAAGCCCGGAAAAACGGTAATAATACATCATAAACAAGACCACCAGTCCCGTACCGACCAGACCGGAGAAAAATCCTTTTTGTATGGAATCCAATCCAAGGGTCGGGCCGACGGTCACATTTTGAACGACATTGACCGGAGCCGGCAAGGCACCGGCCCGCAGGACAATGGCCAGATCGCTGGCTTCCTCCATGGAAAAAGACCCGGTAATCTGGGCCTGGCCTCCGGAGATCCTTTCCTGAATGACCGGGGCGGACTGGACGATCTGATCTAAAACGATCGCTAATTGACGGCCCACATTGTCCCGGGTGACCTGGTCAAAGAGTCTGCTCCCGTGGGCGTTGAGTTCCACACTGACATAGGGTTCATTAAAATTTCCGCCGATCTGGACCTGGGCTGTCTTAATAGCATCGCCGGTCATCAGGGCCTTGGCGTACAGTAAAACAGGGATGCGGCTAACCCGGCCGGTCTCCCGGTTAATTTCTTTTCGAATATAGATTTCCCTTTCCGAAGGAATCTGGTCTTTCAGGGCCTCGTTCAACTCAGTATGATTGTAATCCTTTTTCACCCTTCCGCTGTTTACCGCCTGTTCAATAAGGTTGGGGAGGTCGATACGACTTTCGCTATCTAACAATTTAAATTCCAACTGGGCCGTCCGGCCGATAAGATCCATAGCCCTCTGAGGATCCTTGACCCCCGGCAATTGAACCACAATTTCATCGGTCCCCTGTCGCACGATGACCGGTTCCGTGACCCCGAATTGATCGATCCGGTTCCGGATGATTTCCAGGCTTTGTGACAGGGTGTTTTCCGTGATCGATTTGATTTCTTTTTCCTTCAGGGCCAGTTCCACCTGGAGTCCTTCTGGTTTGGGGGCCGTTGAAACAACGGTCAGGGTTGGAAATTCCTCCTTAATCGTCTTTTGAACCACAGGAAGGTGATCGGCATTAGGCAAAAGAAAAGTCAGCCGGTTCAGGCCCAGGCCTTCCCCGCGACTGGCCGGGATCTGCTTCTTCCTCAGGGTTTCCCGTAAGTCGTGTTGAGAAAGCTCCAGATAATTCTTGGCGGCCTTCTCTAAATCGACTTTAAGAATCAGGTGCATGCCCCCCTGGAGGTCCAGCCCGAGCCGCAGGCCCTCACTGGGCAAGACCTTACTCCACCAGGATGGAAAATTCTTAGTCACCGAGGGAATGATCAAAAGAATGGACAAAGCAGCTAAAATACCGATCAAAGTAAACTTCCAACGAATTTTTTTAAGCATAATCAATCCCTTTTCTATCGGAGAGTAAAAAATGATGCAGATTTTATAAATCCCTTTAAAACTGTTTTGTTTCTCATTATTTAGGCCAAAAGTCAAGTTTTTATATAGATAAACAAAAAATACAGCCTTTTGGCAGATAATATACTGTCTTCAACCCATTTATTAAACTGGTGGGGTCTTTTAATGTAGAACTATTAAAAATCTCTCCCTTGAGGGAAGGCAACGGAATAATGGATAATAAAATCAAAACCCCGCCACAGGAACCCCTTTTATCCTCCAGCCGTGATTTAATAGTAGACGAGTTAACCCATGAACTGAAAAATACTCTGGTGGTGATTAATATCAGTTCCCAGCTTTGTTTGGAAGTCAAAGATCTGCCTCCTGTAGTGCAAAAAAACATCGGTCACATTCTCCAAAACAGCCAGAAGGCTTCCAGGATTATCAATGACATCCAAGATCTTTGTACGGCCGGTGCTGAAAGCCGGCAACGGATGAGGAAACAAGAGGTCTAAGATGCAGGGCAGCCCAGCCAGGATCCTGATCGTCGATGATGAGGAAGATGTCCGGGAAGTACTCTCGGATCTCCTCACCCTGGAAGGATATACGTGTCTAACGGCCCACGATGGCGAAACCGCCTTGAAGATAATCTTTCGCCAAAATCCGGATCTGCTGTTATTGGATTATAAAATGCCGGGTATGGATGGCATCGAGGTCCTGGGAAGGGTCAAGGATTTGAAGCCCGGACTTCCGGTGGTGATGCTTACCGGTTATGGGAATATAGCGGGGGCCGTGAAGGCCATGAAATCAGGGGCTCAGGATTATTTGGCCAAGCCCTTTCTCAGCCATGAGCTGATCAAAGTCATTCAACAGATCTTAAAGACCCAGGAGCCTGGCGGAGAATCCTCTTCCCGTTCCGGCCAGACGGCTTCGGCTGATTACCTCCGGATCATGATGGGCCCCAGTGATCCTGTTTTCCAGCTTATCTGTGAGATAAATCGGGTGGCCAAATCCGATTTCAATGTGATCATCCAGGGAGAAACAGGGTCGGGAAAAGAACTGGTGGCCCAGGCCATTCATCAATCGAGCCCACGGGCCGAAGCCCCTTTCATACCCGTCGATTGCGGGGCCATACCCGAGACCCTTTTTGAAAGCGAACTTTTTGGTTATGAGAAAGGGGCCTTCACCGGCGCCCAAAACCAACAGAAGGGAAAATATGAAACGGCCTGCGGCGGGACTCTTTTTTTAGATGAAATTTCCAATATGCCCCTGGCTTCCCAAGCCAAACTCCTCCGGGTTCTCCAGGAAAAGGTCGTTTATCGCGTCGGGGGGCATAATCCGACGGAGGTCGATGTCCGGGTCCTGGTGGCCAGCAACCAGGACCTGGAGGAACTGGCCGCCAAAAACTTGTTCCGCCCGGACCTTCTCTTTCGTTTAGATGAATTTTTCATCAGAATCCCCCCTCTTCGAGAACGTAAGGAGGACATCCTCTATTTAGCCGATCGTTTTTTGGATCTCACTAATTCCGAATTGAAAAAAGAAGTAAAGGGCTTTTCGGAATCGGCCCAAGAAACCCTGAAGGACTACCAATGGCCGGGCAATGTGCGGCAACTGAGATCAACCATCCGCCGGGCGGTGCTCCTGGCGGATGAGCTTATCGAACCAAACCATCTGGATATCAAGAAGGGGGCCATGGGCGATACGGCCTTTATCCCTGATCTTGAAGGGCTTCGCCATTATTCCCTCAAAGAAATCGTTAATCAGAATGTCAAGGCCATAGAACGGGAAGTGCTCGTCCAGGTGCTTAAGTCAACCAACGGAAACAAGGCCAAAGCGGCCCGGATCCTCCAGATAGATTACAAGACCATTCAAACCAAATTAAAACAGTTTGGATTGTTCGAAAGTGTCTCCTATCTCACTGAAAAGGAATGGGGAAAGAAAGGGGTGGAGCCGATCGGGTGAACTATGTATCTCGGGGGCTTCTATCCTGTATTTTCACCATACTTAGAGAAAGCATTCCATACAATCAGGAATCGATTCCCCAACTTCCATTCCCTAATCCCCAAGAGTATCCCAATCGCATTATTCTACAAATCGCCTTATTTCCACAAGTTACTGATAGCAGCTTTTTCTTCCCGAACTGGCATAAATGTCGCAATGCTTTTTAATGAACACGTTTTTGCGATATGAAAGGCATCAGCCCACAACGAAAGAAAGAGGGGAGATAAAGTAATGAAACTCACACTGGGGAAAAAAATTGGCCTTGGTTTCGGGTTGGGGATTGGGGCACTTATTCTTATCAGTTTTTTGTCTTATTCCGGAACCGGCCGCCTCATGGAAACCACTATTGAGGTTGTGCATCATAAAGATCTCGACCGGATAGTGACCCAGGCGGAACTGGATCACCTCATCTGGGGCCGGAAGGTGGCCAATGCCCTGCTCGACCCGGAAGCAAAAAAAATTGAAGCCGAGTTTGATTCCCGCAAATGTAATTTTGGAAAATGGTTTTATAGTGAAGACCGAAAAGAGGCCGAACGGACAGAGCCCTACCTCAGCAAATTTTTTAAAGCCCTGGAAGAGCCCCACGCCCGTCTGCATCAATCGGCGGAAAAGATAAATGCATTTTTACTCAAAGGGAATCGGGAGGGAGCCAGGAAGGTTTATCTGGAGACCACCAGGCCGATCATACGCCAGTTGGTAGAAACCTTCGATGCCATTCGGGAAGAAGTCAAAAAAAATGTCATAAGCGATCAGGTATTAGTCGACACCACCCGTTCCACCCAAAAAACAATCGGTCTCCTGGGGCTGATCTTTTCCCTGGCCCTGGGCTTCATCGCCTTTTTCCTGGGCCGGAACATTATTACGATGTTGAAAAACATCATGCTCGGACTGACCGATGCCTCCAATCAAACCGCCTCGGCTTCAGCCCAGGTTTCCTCAGCCAGCCAGACCCTGGCCGAAGGGGCTTCCGAACAGGCCGCCGGTCTGGAACAGACTTCATCCTCCATGGAGGAGATGGCCTCCATGACCAGACAGAATGCTGACAATGCCAAGCAGGCCGATAGCCTGATGGAAGATACGAAGCGGGTGGTGGCTGAAGCCAATATGGCGATGCGGGAATTGACCGAGTCCATGAAAGAAATCTCTGCGGCCAGTGAAGAAACCGGAAAGATCATCAAGACCATTGATGAAATCGCCTTTCAGACCAATCTTCTGGCCCTGAATGCTGCCGTGGAAGCGGCCCGGGCCGGGGAGGCCGGGGCCGGCTTTGCCGTCGTGGCCGATGAAGTGAGAAATCTGGCCCTGCGGGCGGCCGAGGCAGCTAAAAATACGGCGGTGATGATCGATGGAACGCTCAAAAAAGTAAAGAGCGGGTCGGATATCGTCCTTAAAACAAATCAGGCCTTTGAGATGGTCTCAGACCGGTCCAGGAAGGTGGCCGAGTTGGTGGGCGAGATTTCGTCTGCTTCCGTTGAGCAGTCCCAGGGGATTGATCAGATCACTAAGGCCGTTACCGAAATGGACCGGGTGGTTCAGCAGAATGCCTCCACTGCGGAAGAATCAGCCTCCGCTTCCGAAGAATTGAGCACCCAGGCCGATCTGATGAAACAATTTGTTCATGACCTGGTCAAAGCCATCGGCGGGAATCATAACGGCAATGGCCATCCCCGTTTGTTGTCGGGTAACGGCGGAAATAAAAGAAGTGTAACCGCCATCGGACAATCCGTTAAATCGAATCTGCCCCAAACCCTTATCAAACCAGGCGGTAACGGGAATGGGAAAGAACCGGCGATTAGGCCATTGAGAGGAATAAGGCCGGACCAGTTGATCCCGATGGAGGATGGGGAGTTTACGGAATTTTGAATCGAAAAAAAACCTTGCGCCTTCGGTCGATTGAAAGGGAAATAAATCGATGAAAAATATCCCATTGAGCCTTAAATTTATTTTTATCCTGTTGATATCGTTTTCCATATTCGGAGGAGTCACTTATTGGACTCTTAACGAATTGAAGGTAAACGGTCCTATTTATTCCAAAATAATCAACAACAAGGATTTGGTTGCCGATATCCTTCCTCCACCGGAGTATATTATCGAGGCTAATCTGGTTGTTCACCAGATGATGAATAAATCAAACCACCCTGAGACGATGAAATATTTTCAGTCCGAAGGCAATCGGCTCAGGAAAGAATACTTGGATCGCCATGCGTATTGGGAGAAGACCCTCCCATCAGGATCGATAAAGGAAATGCTTGTCAAAAAATCCTATGAACCGGCCATAAAATTTTTTAATTTAAGGGATGAAAAATTCGTACCCGCCGTCCTGGCAGGAGATAAAAAGGCGGCCTACGAACTTTTATCCGGGGAACTGACACACCTGTATAATGAGCACCGCAAGGCAATAGATCGGGCAGTCATCGATATCAATGAGCACATACTCCAAGAAGAAAAATCAGCCACAAGGATTATCTTCCGGCGTACCGTTCTGATGATAGGAATCGGTTTGAGCCTGACCTTGATCAGTTGTTTCCTGTTTGGCCGTATTGCTTCCGGTATCACCCTAAAGCTTAAAGACCTTTCATCGGATCTCCAGATAAATGCTCAACACTTGTTGAGCACCGCTGCCCAAGTGAGCAGTATCAGCCAGTCATTAGCCGAAGGGTCATCCGCCCAAGCCGCCGGCCTGGAGCAAACCTCTTCTTCCATGGAAGAGATGGCCTCCATGACCCGACAAAATTCCGAAAATGCCGACCTGGCCAATACGCTGGTCCAGAATACCGACCAGGTATTGAATGATGCCAATCTGGCTATGAAAAAATTGACCCAGTCTATGCAAGAGATCATCGCCGCCGGTGAAGAAACCGGCAAGATCATCAAGACTATCGACGAGATCGCCTTTCAGACTAAATTATTGGCCTTGAACGCCGCAGTGGAAGCCGCTCGGGCCGGTGAGGCCGGGTATGGTTTCACGGTAGTGGCCGATGAGGTTAAGAACTTGGCCATGCGTGCTGCTGAAGCCGCTCAAAATACCTCCCATTTGATTGAAGGTTCGGTCCGGAAGATTAAAAACGGTTCTGAAATTGTTGGCAAGACCAATGAGGCTTTTGAGAAGGTGTCAGGCAGCTCCAAAAAAGTAGGTGAGTTGGTGAGTGAGATTGCTGCCGCCTCTCAGGAGCAGGCACAGGGAATTGATCAAATCACCAAGGCCGTATCCGAAATAGACCGGGTGGTTCAAAAGAATGCTTCCACTGCTGAAGAATCGGCCTCCGCTTCCGAAGAATTGAGCACCCAGGCCGATCAGATGAAACATTTTGTTCATGACCTGGTCAAAGCCATCGGCGGGAATCATAACGGCACGAGTCAGCCCCGTTTAATGTCGGGTAACGGCGGAAATAAAAGAAGTCTAACAGCCATCGGACAATCCGATAAATCGAATCCGCCCCAAACCCTTATCAAACCAGGCGGTAACGGGAATGGGAAAAAACCGGCCATCAGAACGATAATTCCGGACCAGTTGCTGCCAATGGGACAAGGCAACTTTAAAGATTTTTAAGGTGAAAACCATGAATCTGGTAACAGCCAAGGAAGTAGGGAAATATCTGAAATTATCGGAATCCACCATTTATAAGCTCTCTTTAGAGGGTGATCTTCCAGGATTTAAGATCGGCAATTCCTGGCGATTCGATATGGATGAAATCCATCGGCTGATCGATGGGCGTAAAGAGGGACCGAAAACTAACAAAGCGTACGAATAAGAAAAGGGTTTTTAAAATAACCATGACCGGACCTTCCAAGGTAACAGTGCACCATCTTATCGGGATCATAGAGGAGCTTTCCACCCTCCCTTCGGTCTATTCCTCTTTGTTGGATATTATGACCGACCCTCAGGCCACAGTAGAAGAAGTCACCCGGATCATCGCCTGCGATCAGGCTTCAACCATAAAGATTCTCAGGGTCGTCAATTCTCCTTTTTACGGTTATCCTGGACAAATCGGTACCCTTTCCAGGGCGATTTTGATCCTGGGCTTTAATGAAATATTTAACCTGATCCTGACCTCGCAGATCATCGACCTCTTCTCCAAAAAAGCCATTACCCTGTCCTTCCGTCCCAAGGATTTCTGGGCCCATTCCATCGCCGTGGGTATTGCCAGCCGCCTGTTGGGGCAGGCGGCTGGGGCAGACAGGCAGGAATTTTATTTCATCGCCGGGGCGTTACACGATATCGGCAAATTGATCTTTTTCGAATTTTTGGAGGATCAACTAAGCCAGGCCCTTTCCCTTTCACAAAAAAATCATCTATTTCTTTATCAGGCCGAGTTATCGGTAATCGGTATGGATCATGCCGAAGCCGGAGCCCTGTTAGCCGATAAATGGAAATTACCCGAGACCCTTTTCAAGGCCATCCGTTTCCATCATACCGGCACCCCCCCAGGCGAACCGGACCGACTGGTAGCGGCGGTCCATTTAGGGGATATCCTGGCCCGGGCCTTGAGGATGGGTCATCCCGGCGATGATTTAAAACCCCGGGCCGGCCGACAGATTTGGGATATCCTGGGGATAAAACCGGTGGCCTTGAAAAAAATCATACCCGATCTCCGGAAGTATTTTGAGGACATCGTCAGTATTCTGTTATTTTGATATATGGGAGCGAAGTTATGCAAAACACACACTTACAGCCAAAGCTGACTATCATTAATGGCATCGATGGGGAAAAAAGGAATCATAATTTTAACCTTTTTCTGAACAACAGGGGACCCAAAGAGAGGAAAAGACACCTGGGGGAATTAAGACCCATACTCGATTCCATAAAAACCGGCATCGTGATCATCAACCGGGAAACGCACCGGATCATCGATGCCAACCAGACCGCTTTAGAGATTATCGATCATACCAAGGAAGAAATTCAAGGTTTCTTCTGTTATCATTCGATCTGTCTGAACGAAAAGGGGCCCTGCCCTTCTCTTTTGTCAAGGCAGAATCATCCTCCGGAAAAGACCGAATGTTTATTGACCAAATCCAATGGGGAGAAGGTCCCGGTCCTCAAAACACTCTCTCCGGTCATTTTGGAGGGGTTACCCTGTCTGGTGGAAAGTTTCCTGGACATAACGGAACATAAAAATCTGGAACAACAATTTCACCAATCCCAGAAGATGGAAGCCCTGGGCCACCTGGCCGGTGGGGTAGCCCACGATTTCAATAACCTGCTGACGATTATCACCGGGAATTGTGATCTGGCCATCCGGAAACTGGAAAAAGATGATCCGGCCTATCGGAATGTAAACGACATCAATGAAGCAGCCTTCCGGGCCAGTGCCTTGACCCGCCAACTGCTCAATTTAAGCCGAAAGCCAAGGCTTGAGGTACAGCCCCTTGATCTGAACAGGATCATTCTGGATACGAAGAAAATGCTCGGCCGCCTGATCGGCGAGGATATAGAAATAATAACCAAAACCGATCCCGATCTTGGCCCCATTCAAGCCGACCCCGGACAGATGGAACAGATAATCATCAACCTGGCGGTAAACGCCAGGGATGCCATGCCCCAGGGAGGTCAATTGATCCTTCAAACCGCCAATATCTTTATAGATAAAAACGCGATGCCTCAACACCCGGTAACCATACCCGGCTCTTATGTGATGCTTTCGGTAGTGGATAACGGGGAGGGAATGGATCCTGAAACCCGGTCCCGCATCTTTGAACCTTTTTTTACCACTAAAGAGGCCGGCAAAGGAACCGGACTGGGCCTTTCCACTGTTTATGGGATCGTAAAGCAAATCGGCGGCGTTATCGCGGTGGAAAGTGAAAAGGGACAGGGAACGGCCTTCAAGATTTTCCTCCCCCGGACCGGGAGTGCTCCGGACTTGATCGATGGGGCCCAGGCCTCTTACCTGCCCATGAAAGGGTCGGAAACCATCTTAATTGTGGAAGACGAAGCCTCTCTTCGTGCCTCGATAAAAGAAGGATTGGAAATCGACGGCTACACGGTTTTGGATGCGGGAAGCGGCCGGGAGGCCCTGTCCATATCTCGAGACCATAAAAAACCGATTCACCTTTTTTTGAGCGATATCATCATGCCCGAAATGAATGGCCACGAGGTAGTTCAAAAATTTACCGGTTATCATCCCGAAGCAAAAATCCTTTTTATGTCCGGTTACGCCGAAGAGTCGGTCATCAAAAAAGGCCTTTTGGACCCCAAGGCTGCTTTTCTCCAGAAGCCCTTCAGCCAGAAGGTCCTGGCTTCTAAGGTCCGGGAGGTGTTGGCCTTTTCGTCATAGGGCGAGTACAAAGAGAATGTCGAATAATGATGAATTCTTAAAAAGTCTCCCGGGCCGTCACCCCGACGAACCCCGGATCAGAGCCTGCCCCGAACTTGATCCAGGGTCCGGGGCAGGCGCCGGGGTTCAGACACCGTCCCGGTGTAAACCGGGAACCAGACCTTTGAACCTGGATTCCCGATAAAGACATTCGGGAATGACGGAAAAAGTGCCGCTGAAGTGAAAAATAATAGCCAAGGAAGACCAAAGCAAGATAATGATAGAATCGGTTGCAGAGAAAAAACCCGAAGAGGACCGGCTTAAATCTCAAGAAGGGTCGAGGCCGGGATTGGATACCCTCCTTTTTTCGGAAGGGGTTTCCAATGACCGGTTTTTAACCACCCTTATCCAATCCCAGGCCATTCAGTCCCTCATGGAGGATATCCATCAATTGACCGGTATAAGCCTGGGGATCATCGATCTTCAGGGAAATATCCTGGCATCTACGGGCCGCCAGGATATCTGTACCAAATTTTACCGTGTCCATCCTTTGACCTCCCAAAATTGCTCGGAAAGTGGATCCTTTTTCCTGAATAGGTATCCCGACCAGTATGGGAGCTTTCCGTGTAAAAATGGCCTGTGGCATCTGGGGACCCCCCTTATTCTCCAAGGCAAGGTAGTTGCGCACCTGCACGCCGGAGAATTTTTTTATAAAGAGAATCCGGCTGATGAGCAGGCTTTTGTCGCCGAAGCGGAACGGTATGGATTCGACCGGCAGGCCTATTTGACGGCCTTTCGCAACGTGCCCCGGGTCAGCCGGGGGAAAATTGATATCCTGATGGATTTCCTGGCCAAGTTTTCGGTGATGATATCCAAACTGAGTTATAGCAATCTGAAACTGGCCCGGGTGATCACCGAACAAAAGCGGGTCTCCGAGGCTTTACGGGAATCGGAAAATGCTAAAAGTAATTTTCTGGCTAACATGAGCCATGAAATACGGACCCCCATGAATGCTATCATCGGTTATAGCCGTCTGGCTTTAAAGACCGAATGTTCTCCCAAGCAACGGGATTATTTGAATAAAATACAATCATCGGGTCATACCCTGCTCAGGATTATCAATGACATCCTGGATCTGTCCAAGATTGAAGCCGGCAAACTGAAAATCGATTCGACCAATTTCCAACTCGATCAGGTCCTTGAAAACGCCGCTACCCTGGTATCGTTGCCGGCTGAGGAAAAAAAACTGGATCTATTTTTCTTAACGACTCCGGAGGTGCCACTGGCCCTGGTGGGCGATCCCTTGCGTTTAGGCCAGGTAATTATCAATCTGGTCGACAACGCAGTGAAATTTACCGAACGGGGGAAGGTAACCGTCTTGACCGAGATGATTGCCCGGAAAAAAGGGGAAGTCCGGCTGCGCTTCTCCATCCGGGATACCGGAATCGGACTGACCGCCGAACAGAAATCCAGACTCTTTAAACCCTTCTCTCAGGCCGATGGATCAACAACCCGCCGATTCGGCGGGACCGGATTGGGTCTGGCCATCTGTAAACAACTCGTGGAACAGATGGGTGGGGAAATCGAGGTCAAAAGCCAACCAGACGTTGGGAGTCTGTTTTCCTTTACGGCTCTCTTCGGGTTACAGGCGGAAGCCTTTAACCAAAGACAGAAGGTCCCTTCGGCCTTAAAGGGCTTAAAGGTCCTGGTGGCCGATGACAGCAGGTCCAACCGGATCATTCTGGAAGGCATGCTCCGCACCTTTTCCTGCAAAGTGAAGGCTGTGGATTCCGGGTTGGCCGCCCTGGAGGAACTGGGGAAAGGAGAAGATTTCTATGATCTGGTGGTCCTGGACTGGAGAATGCCGGACCTGGACGGCATAGAAACCGCTTTGCGGATAAAGACCGACCCTCATCTGACCAAAGTCCCCAAGATCCTCATTGCCACGGCCTATGGCCGTGATGAGGTTATGCGTCAGGTGGAAAAGATCGGTTTGGATGGTTTCCTGGTCAAGCCCATAACCAAATCGGTATTGTTGGATACGATCACAGAAGTCTTCTGTCCCGGAGGGGAAGGGGTGTCTTCGAATTCATCGATTTTGCCCTGTGCAATGAAACCGACCGTGAATTGGGAAAGGTCACGGGTATTACTCGTTGAAGACAACGCCATCAATCGCCAGGTCGGTAAGGAGATTCTGGAGGAATTCGGATTCTGCGTGGAAGAGGCGGACAACGGCCGGAAAGCCATCGAACGGTTGATAGAACCGGAAGCGGACTTTGCCGCCGTATTAATGGATATCCAGATGCCGGAGATGGACGGTTTTGAGGCCACCCATATTATTCGCCGTCAACTGCATAACCAGTCCATCCCGATCATCGCCATGACCGCCCATGCCATGGAAACCGAAAAACAAAATTGCCTGGAGGCCGGTATGAATGACCATATTCCCAAACCCATCGATCCCGATCAATTGAAAGCCACCTTGTCAAAGTGGATAGGGTCGGGCACTGCAGCCAAACAGCCCCAGCCGGTAAATGGTTCTTCCGCGCCATCCCGGATCATGCCGGATTTCCTGCCGGGCATCGATATTCAAGCCGGTCTGAAACGGCTTTCCGGTAATGAAGAATTGTATTTCAGACTCCTTAGAGATTTTTGCCGGGATTACGCCCAGGTGGTCGGTCACCTGCGTCAACTGATAGCCGGCAGGGATTTTGAAATGGCCCGGCGGGTAACCCATACCCTGAAAAGTACGGCCGGAAACCTCTCGATTAGCGCGGTTTACCAGGAGGCACGCAATTTGGAGGAGGCCATCCTGAAAGGCCCCGGCCCGAATATCGACGACTGCCTGAAACAGTTGGATGAAAGGCTGAAGACAGTGATCGCTTCGGCTGGTCCTCTTTTGCCGCATGACCGGGAGGCCACAGGACCGACGGCGTCCCCTGCCCTGTCCCGACAGGAGGCGGCCCAATTCGCACCCACCTTGCTGAAGCTTGAATCCCTTTTGCAAAAAAACAATCTTAACGCCAGGGAACAGTTCGAGGCCTTCAAGGCCCAAATAGGGGGTCAGGAATTCCAGACAGCCCTGACACCGCTGGAAGGCAGTCTGCGTCGGCTGGATTTTGAACAGGCCCAAAAGGACCTGGTATCCCTTGCCGGCCTGTTCGGCCTGGCCCTGGCCTGAGGAGACCTGGTTATGGAACCGGAAAGACAAACCGTTCTGATCGTTGATGACAGTCCGGCGAATATTGAAATCCTCAGTAAATTATTGGGGGTCGAACACGAAATACTTTTTTCCACCAACGGCGGAAAAGCGTTGGAGATAGCCTTCGATCAGGATCCCAACCTGATTTTGCTGGATGTCCTCATGCCTGAAATGGACGGTTATGAGGTTTGCCGCTGCCTGAAACAAAATCCGGCCTCAAAAGACATACCGATAATTTTCATCACCGCCCTGGATCAGGAAGAAGATGAAGCCAGGGGCCTGGAGTTAGGGGCTGTCGATTATATCACCAAACCTTTTAATCCGGCCATCGTCAAATTGAGAGTAGCCAATCAACTGGAACTCCAATGGCAGCGACAGACCCTGGCCCTCCGCAACGGAGAGTTGAAGGAAGCCCTGTCTAAGATCAAGACCTTAAGCGGGCTGCTGCCCATCTGTTCTTCATGCAAGAAGATACGTGACGATCAGGGATATTGGAACCAGTTGGAGACCTATATCCATGAACATTCCGAAGCGGAATTCACCCACGGCCTCTGCCCGGAATGCATAAAAGAATTTTTCCCAGAGGTTTACGAGAAAAGATATGGCCAGGAGAAAAGGATATAACAGTAAATTTTGATTTGGGAGGTATCAGAATGATGCCCAAAAATATTCCCGGACGGTCAGAGGCCACCCAGGGCAAGGGAATTTCTTTTTCGGACCGAAGAAGAATTCTTCGGTTATGGAAAAGGGCCGGCGCTTTTTTATTACTTTTTATCCCGGTCCTTTTATTTTTGACCGGCCCGGCCTCTTCCGCCCAACCCGAGGAAGTAACTAACAAGGACCTGGTCAAACTCGACCTGGAAGAATTGATGCAGATACCCGTCTCCACGGTTTACGGGGCCTCAAAATACGAACAAAAGACCACCGAAGCGCCCTCCTCGATCAGCATCGTCACAGCCGACCAGATCAAAAAATTTGGCTATCGCACCCTGGCCGGTATCCTGAACAGCCTCCGGGGATTCTTCATTACCAATGACCGCAATTACAGTTACGCCGGGGTCAGGGGATTCGGCCGTCTCGGGGATTATAACAGCCGCATTCTCCTCCTGATTGATGGCCACCGGGTCAATGACAACATTTATGACCAGGCCTTTTTGGGAAACGATTTCCCCCTGGATATCGACCTCATCGACCGGGTGGAAATCATCCGCGGCCCCAGTTCCTCTTTGTATGGGGCCAATGCCTTTTTCGCCGTGGTTAATGTCATCACCCGGAGGGGAAAGGCCATGAAGGCCCTGGAGGTCTCCGGGGAAGCGGCCAGCTACAACACCTTTAAGACCCGCTTGTCTTACGGGAATCAATTTAACAACAAGCTGGATATGCTTCTTTCAGGTACGGCTTACGACAGTAAGGGGCAGCGCCTGTTTTTTAAGGAATTCGACACACCGGAGACCAACAACGGGATTACCCAGGGTACCGATTATGAACGGCTCCATCAGGTTTTCATGAATTTTGCTTATCAGGATTTTACCCTTCAGGCTCTATATGGATCAAGGCAGAAAGGTATCCCGACCGGTGCCTTCGACACGGTTTTTAATGATCCGGCCACTTTTACCGTCGATAACCGGGGCTACCTGGATTTGAAGTACGAACGAAGCTTGGATCAATGGAATGTCATGGGCCGTCTTTTTTATGACCACTATAATTATTACGGGGACTATAAAATGGTCCAGGCCATCAACAAGGATTCAGCCCTGGGCAATTATGCAGGGGCGGAATTAAAAATCGTCAAGCAACTGCTGGAAAGGCACAAAGCCACCCTGGGCGCCGAATACCGGAATAGTATTAATCAGGACCAGCGTAATTACGATCACAATCCCTACGTTTCATACCTGGACGATCACCGCCAATCCCTTAACTGGGCCTTTTATGGCCAGGACGAGATCGCCTTATTTAAAAATCTGATACTAAATCTCGGGGTACGCTATGATTATTACGAGACCTTCGGGGGGACGACTAATCCCCGGCTGGCCCTCATCTATAATCCCTTTGATAAGTCCTTTTTAAAACTGATTTACGGGACGGCCTTCCGGGCCCCGAACGTTTATGAACTTTATTATACAACGGTTAATCAAAAGGGTAATCTCGACCTCCAGCCGGAAACCATCAAAACCTATGAACTGATCTATGAACAATTCATCAGCAAGGTCTTCCGAATGGAAGCTACCGGGTTTTATTATAAAATCAACAATCTGATCAGTCAACGGACAGACTCGGCTGATGGTCTTATAACATTCCAGAACGTGGATGAAGTCGAAACCAAGGGATTTGAATGGGAGATGGAGGGAAAATGGAAGAACGGCTGGGAAGGCCGGCTGAGCTATACCTATCAGGATACCACTAACAGCCGGACCGGCGAAAGCTTGGCCAAGTCCCCCAAGCATATGGCCAAGCTGAACATAATGGTTCCCTTGTTGAAAGATAAGCTTTTTGCCGGAGCGGAAGGCCGATACGAGAGCAGCCGGAAAACCCTGTCCGGGAACGAAACCGGAGAGATCTTTGTGGCCAATTTTACCCTCTTCAGCCGGGGCTTACTCCCCGGCTTGGAGCTTTCGGGCAGTGTCTACAACCTTTTTGACAAACAATACGGATTGCCTGGGATGGAAGAACATCTGCAGGATAGTATCAATCAGGACGGGCGAACGTTTCGATTGAAGCTTACCTATCGCTTTTAAATGCCTGAGTTGAAAGAATCGTAACGATTTAGCCCTTTGAAAAATTTGAAGCTCTTGCTTAAAATTATAACTTACCCACCTCGTCATTCCCGTGAAACCGGGATTGACGAGGTGGGTGTCGACGTTGTTTCAAAAAGCTAAACTGACAAAAAGAATCTCGGTCTGTGTCTATTCGTGTGTGTCCGTAGCTAACAAAACGTTTTCCTGCTCCATCGGGTTCGGGTTTTTATGATAAAATTTAGATGCCGTCACCTATTCCTCATAGGGCTCCTGATTCTGGGCCTGTTCCGAGGGGTTGCCATCCCGGACACCTCCCGGGAATATCCGATCAAAGCGGCTTTCCTTTATAACTTTGCCAAGTTTGTTGAATGGCCGGCCGAATCCTTTAAAAATGAATCTACACCGATTCATCTCTATATCCTGGGAGTCGACCCCTTTGGACCGGCCCTCGATCCCCTCAAGGATCAGATCGTCCGGAGCCGGAAAATAATGTGCAAACGCATTGTTCGCCTTGATGAGGCCGAGGACTGTGAGATACTCTATATCAGCGCCTCGGAAAAAAACCAATTACCGGCGATTTTAGGGGCCCTCAAAAAACGGGATATTCTGACGGTTAGTGACCTGGACCGGTTTGCCGCCCAGGGCGGGATGATCGGACTGGTTACGGTGGATAATAAAATCCAGTTTGAGATCAATCTGGAAGCAGTCCGTCAGACCAGGCTGAAAATCAGTTCGCAACTCCTGAAGCTGGCCAGGATCATCCCCCACGGAGCACGGGAGATGAAAGAATGAAAATAGTTTGGAAAAACTCCATCAAAGGGAAACTCGTCTCGCTGATCATGCTGATCTGCGGATTGACCCTGCTTTTGAGTTGTCTGACCTTCATCGTATACGATTATCTGGAGTGCCGGAAAAAGATCATCCGGGAAATCCAGATCCTGGCTGAGGTAACAGGAAGAAATGTTGTGGCCGCGGTGGTCTTTAAAGATGCTGAAAATGCACAGAAGAGTCTGGAGGCCCTGCAGGTGGAAAAACCGATCAAAGCGGCCGGGGTTTATGATGCATCCGGCAGGTTATTTGCCGCCTACCTGCGGGACAATGCCCAAACCTCTATCCTTCCGGCCAGGGGCGGTGGGGAAGGATACGAATTCAAAACCCAGGCGCTCATCATGGTCAACAAAATTATGCTGGACAATGAAAAAATGGGGAGCCTCTATATCCATTACGACCTGTCAGAGCTGCAGGAACGGTTCAGCCGCTATGTCTTCAATGCCCTCCTCATTCTTTTAATAGCCTCTTCCCTGGCTTTTTTTATGGCTTCCAAACTGCACAAAAAAATTTCCCGTCCCATCCTGCATCTCTCGCAGGTCGCCCGGTCCATTTCCTCCCAAAAGGATTATTCGGTTCGGGCCGTAAAGGAAGGTGAAGACGAAATAGGGTTCCTGACCGAAAGTTTTAATGAAATGGTTAAACAAGTTCAGGAACGGGATGAGGCCTTGCACAAGACCCAGATGGAACTGGAAGACCGGGTCAGGGAGAGAACCCAGGACCTGGATCTGACCAATCAGGAATTACTGAAAGCCAAGGAGAAGGCCGAAACCGCCAACCAGGCCAAGAGCGAGTTTTTGGCCAATATGAGTCATGAGCTCCGAACGCCCCTGAACCACATCATCGGCTTTACCGAATTGGTTCTGGACAAAAATTATGGGGAGTTGAATACCACCCAGTCGGAGTTCCTGGGGGATGTCCTCACCAGCAGCCGGCACCTCCTGTCTCTGATCAATGATATTCTGGATATTACCAAAGTGGAGGCCGGGAAATGGGAACTCGATCTTAATGAAGTCCCTCTGAAGCACCTGCTGGAAAACAGCCTGGTCATGGTCAAAGAAAAGGCCGTTAATCACGGGATCAAACTGAGCATCGACTCTGAAGACCTTCCGCCGGTCATCCGGGCCGATGAACGCAAACTGAAACAGATCCTTTATAATCTTATTTCTAACGCCGTGAAGTTTACACCCGATAGGGGCAGTGTGCGACTGAAGGCGGGCTTGGTTAAAAGTTCGGAGTTCGGAGTGATGAGTTCGGAGCAAAATCTCTTCAATCCAAACGCCTACCCCTCACCGAATAACTCGGCCCTCACTGATTTTGAAGGCCTCAAAATCAGCATTGAGGACACCGGGATCGGAATCAAAGAGGAGGATCTTGCCCGCATCTTTTTACCTTTTGAACAGGTGGACAGTTCATTCAACCGTAAATATCAAGGGACGGGATTAGGGTTGTCCTTGACCAAAAAATTGGTTGAACTTCATGGCGGCCGGATCTGGGCCGAGAGCCCGGGAATTGGAAAGGGCAGTAGTTTTCATTTTATTATTCCCGCCGGGTAAAATCAAGGTGGCGGAGTCCCGGTTGTCAGTCGGGATTATGACCGGTTATTGGCATCAACTGATAAGACAAGGAGAGACGACCATGTTTAATCTACTGGCAGAAGGTTTGGTGATCAATGGCGCTTTGATCCTGACCGCCGCCCTCTTCCGCGTTCGCCGATTGGTTACCCAACTTCCCTCAAGCCACGTCAGACGCCAATGGTATGGCTTGACGGTTCTTATCATCATTTTTTTATTGGGTTATGCCTCGTACGCGCTCGCCTTTTGGGGGTTTCACCGGGCTTGGCTGGATCTGATCGTTCCGGTCATTTTTTTCCTCGGGGCGGTTTTTGTCTGGTTGACGGCCACACTTTCACTTCAAACGGCGATAGACGTCCGTCGTGTTACGATCCTGGAATATGAGAGTATCACCGATCCTTTGATCGGGATTTACAATCGCCGTTATTTAGACCGCCGGTTGGCAGAAGAATATGCCCGGGCGCAACGCCATGCCCTCCCGCTTTCCATCCTCCTCCTGGATATCGATTTTTTCAAACGCATCAATGACGTGCATGGCCACCAGGCCGGCGATGCCGTCTTGAATTATTTGGGCCGGCTGATACTCACTGCCGTTCGCGCATCAGATATTGTCGCCCGCTACGGGGGGGAAGAAATACTCATCATCACCCCCCACACGACAACCGTCGCTGCGGCTGAATTGGCCGAACGGCTGCGCCAGTACGTGGAATCTCATGAACTGGTCCTGACCGGCGAGACCGGTCAGCAAAAGATCCGGATTACGGTGAGCATTGGAGTGGCCTCGCCGACCCTCGACATGAATGACTGCCAGTGTTTGGTGGAAGGGGCCGACCGGGCCCTTTATCAGGCCAAGGAAGAGGGTCGGAACCGCATCAGTGTCTATGATACGACTCGGGCCAAGCCGGCAACTCTGGCGGCCTGACCGGCCCGATATTGCCTGAATTTGAAGGCCATTTCCCAGCGAGGAGCAGGAGCAATGAACAAAGAAACGATTCTGGTTGTCGAAGACAATCTCTTAAACATGAAACTGGTTCGGAATCTGCTTCATTTAGAAGGCTATCAGGTTCTGGAGGCCGGAGACGGGGAACAGGGGATCGGGTTGGCCCGGGAGCACCGGCCGGATCTCATTTTAATGGACATCCAACTCCCCGGGATGGACGGTCTCACGGCCACCAGACAGATCAAAGGCGATACCGCTCTGAAGCATATTCCGGTCGTCGCCTTGACCTCTTATGCCATGCAGGGGGATGAAGAACGGGCCAGAGAAGCCCATTGTGACGGTTATATTGCCAAACCCATCAATACCCGGACTTTTCTGGATCAAATTAAGGGATTTTGGGACAAAGATAATAATCCCGCTCCCCCCCTCCCCCTTATGGGTCCGATAAAGCATAAAAATAAAATCCTGATTGTAGATGATGAGCCCTTGAATATCAAACTGTTGGAGGCCAAACTGCCCAGGGAAAAATATGAGGTCCTGAAGGCCTTGAGCGGAAAGCAGGCCATTGAAATAGCCGGCGCAGAATCCCCTGATTTGATCTTGCTGGACATCATGATGCCGGAAATGAATGGTTTTGAGGTGACCCGGTGGTTAAAAAAGAACCCTGAAACCGAACGGATCCCCATTATTCAGGTTACCGCCCTGGATGGCAGCGAAGACAAGGTCATGGGCCTGGAGGCCGGTGCGGACGAATTCCTCAATAAGCCAGTAAACACCGCGGAACTCCTGGCCCGGATCAATTCCCTGCTGCGCCTCAAACAATATCAGGAACAACTGGTGCTCCGGACCCGGTCGGATGAATCTTTCTGTCTGACTTTTCCCGGCAGGGAAAGCGCCGCTCCGAAGACCCTGCCCAAAATTCTCCTGGTGGACGACGACCAAAGGGAATCCTTTTTGATACAGACTTTCCTGGAAGGAGGGGCCTATCAACTGGAATTGGCCCGGAGCGCAGAAGAAGCCCTGGCGTTGGTCCAGAATGAAAAAATAGATTTAGTACTTTTAGATATCCTCCTGCCGGGGATGAACGGATTTGATCTCTGTCAGCATCTCAAAGATAAAGTCCTCACCAAGGATATCCAGGTGGTTTTGATCACCTGTCTGCAAGACCTGGAAAACAAGATCAGGGGAATGGAGTTGGGAGCGGATGATTATTTGATAAAACCCATTAACCGGAGGGAGTTGGCGGCCCGGATTAATGTTTTACTGAAGAAAAAAGAGACCCTCGATAAACTCCGGAATGATTTTGAAACGGCCTTGAATTCGGCTACCACCGACGGATTGACCGGGGCTTTTAATCAGGCTTATTTGAAACGTTATCTGGAACTGGAGCTGAAAAGGGCCTTCCGTCAACGCTATCCGGTAAGTCTGATCCTGATCGATTTTGACAATTTCAAATTGTTGAACGATACGCTGGGCCACCTGGCCGGAGACCTGGTTTTAAAAGAATTTTCTCAGGCCATAAAAGAAAATATTCGGGAAATCGACCTGGCCGCCCGCTACGGAGGGGATGAATTCGCCATAGCCCTGCCTTATGCGGATCAGGAGGAGGCCCTTTTTATCGCTGAAAGAATTCAACGGGCCGTGGCCTCTTATCCCTTTTCTTCCAATGCTTCAAACCTTCTGGAGACGGTCAGGATCAGTATGGGCATTGCGGTTTACCCGGCCCATGCCAACACCCCGGAGGAACTCATCCGTAATTCCGATGATGCCCTTTATCAGGCAAAAAAACAGGGAAAAAACCGCATGGTCCTTTATGGCAGGGGCCAAAGTGAAGCGAAAACTCCATCCATCTGATGGGAACAATAAACGCCGAAGATTGTTTTTTAAAAACGGGTTAAAGAGAAACCGGCAGCCGGATGATCACCGTGGTCCCCTTATTTTCACGGCTTTGGACCTCTAAAGTCCCTATTACATCTCAATTGTGTTGCGTTATACGCACGGTTATAGTAATCTACGTATAACATTATTGTCCTGCAATCGAAATTATGGAAAAACTGGCGATTGAAACACAAACCTTGTATGCCGAGCTCCAGGAGCGCCTGACCGCTCTGGAGGCCCAGCGGACGATCGGTCATTCTCCGGGATGCTTCACGGAAAAAACAATCAAAGGGGGCTGTTACGTTTACTATCAATACCAGGAACCGGGGGGGATCAGCCGGCAAATATATGTAGGGAAAAAGACCCCCGGTTTGGATCGAATCATTGCCGATTACCAAAGGGCACGAAAGATACTCAGTGCCGACCTTACCCACATCCAGATACTTTGTGCCCAACTTCGGGCCGGGGGGGCACTGATTACCGACACCGCATCAGGCCGGGTGCTAAAAGCCCTGGCCGACAGCGGGGTGTTTTATCTTGACGGAGTATTATTGGGAACCCAGGCCTTTATGGTACTCGGTAATCTCCTGGGAAGGCGATGGGAACATTCCGCCCTCAGGACTCAGGATATCGATCTGGCCGGTACGGCGAAGATGATTATTGCCATTCCGGATATCAAGATTGATCTCCCCAAAGTTCTGGAAGGACTTCATATGGGCTTTATCCCGGTGCCTCCCTTTAACCCGAAACATCCATCGACCTCCTTCCGGGTCAGGGGAAACCCGTTGCGGTTAGATGTCCTTACCTCCGAACAACATCCGAGGAAAAGTAATCCCATCTTTATCCCTCGATTCAATGTCGCTGCCCAACCGGTTCGGTTCCTGGATTATCTTCTCGATAACCCAATCAAAGGGGCGGTGATTGACGGCGGCGGCGTTCTGGTCAATGTTCCTCTGCCGGCCCGTTTTGCCCTTCATAAGCTGATTGTTTCCCGAGAACGGGATATTACCGCCCAGCCAAAAGCCCAAAAGGATCTGGATCAGGCAGCCCAACTCCTGCTGGTGCTATTGGAGGAGAGGCCTGGCGATTTGCTGCTGGCCTGGGAGGAAATCAAGCGTCGCGGAACCGGCTGGATCAAACGAATACAGATGGCCCTATCCGCTAAAAACAGCCCGTATACGTCGGTTCTTGAAAGAACCAAGGCGTTTCTTTCTTGAATCAATCGCCGATGTGAAAAGAGGTCGACCATTTTTACCGGGATGAAACCGGTAATCGAACAACCACCGTGGTCCCCTTATTCTCGCGACTTTGGACCTCTAAAGTTCCTTCATGGGCCTGGACGATCTTTTGGGTGATGGCCAGCCCTAACCCCACCCCTTTTTCTTTGGTGGTATAATAAGGGGCAAAAATCTTTTTCAATCCTTCCGGGGGAATACCCTTCCCCGTATCGGCCACAGAGATTTCCATGAAATCTCCGTGGAGTTCGGAGTGTTGAGTTATTCGTTTTGAGCCTGTTTCTTTCCCACTCCGAACTCCGAACTCCGAACTCCGAACCGAATGTACAGAGGTTTCTTTTTCACGCCGAACGCCGAACGCTGAACGCTGAACGCACTTCACATCCAGTCGAACCTCCCCCCCCTCCGGCATGGCTTCCAGGGCATTATTAAAAATATTGATAAAGGCCTGGGTGAGTTGAAAGCGATCCAGGGGGATCAAGGGGAGTTGGTCATCCCAGGTTTTGATCACCCTGATGCCTTTTTGCCTGAATTCCTCTTCCATCACCTCAAGCACATAGTTTAGAATGTCCACCACGGATTGTTCTTCCATTCTGATTGCCGGAGGTCTGGCCATCATCAGAAACTGCCCGATGATCCGGTTGACCCGGTCGATCTCACTGCGAACGATCCGGGTAAACTTTTCATATTCTTTCTGCTCCTCCGGCTCAGCCTGGACAAACTCTTTTTCCAACCTTTGAACCACCAGGCTGATGGCGTTGAGGGGATTCTTGATTTCATGGGCCACACCGGCCGCCAACTGCCCCATGGCCGAAAGTTCCTCCTTTAAACGGATCTGGTCCTCCATTTCCCTCATTCTTTGAAGGTGGCGGCCTTGCAGCCGAAAGATAAAAAAAAGACCGGCCAGGCCAAGGCCGAGAAGGATGAGGCTCATCATGATAGTCTGTCTTCTGGCCTGTTCAATGATAGGATTGATTTCTTTTAAGGAAAGGCCCAATCGAATCCATCCCGAATCCTTACCCGACGGCCTGAAAGGACGAAGGATTTCCAGAAATTCCCCGTCCTTGCCCTTGATCCAGAAAAGACCGGAATCTCCCGAACGGATCACTGTTCTCTCGAAGGTTAAGTCCCGACCGGCCAGAAAACCTTCACCGGTTCGGGCGATAATCTTCCCTCCGGACTCCTCCACATTCAAATAGGCGATATTGCCTTTGCCGGAAAAATCTTCCAAAAAACCCTGAATAATAATCTGGCGGCTTAAAAAGGCATATTCGTCAAAAGACAGAACGATCAGGATGGCCCCTTGGCTGAAGCGGCGGGCCACGGCCACGGCCAGAGGAAGGGTTCGATGCAAAGGACCTTCCCCCCTGAACACGGCCAGACGATCCTGGCCGCTCAGGACCTTATGGAAAAAAGGGACCCCGGACCTTAAAGGCGCGGGGAAGGCATCCCAGGCGGAATCCCTGGAGTCCGATTTCAGAAAAAAAACCTGGCGCACTCCAAGTTGGCCCACCCTGTCCTTCAAGGCCCTGGAGTCAAAGGCCTTACGGGAATCCTCCTGATCAAGCTGAAGGGCCAGGTTTATGAGACGTTCGATCAGCAGGTCTTCAATCCCTAAGGACTCTTCGGATTTTTCGATTAATCCTGGAGCGATTAAAGAGGACTGATCCTGGGTAAGGGCGGCCATCAGGTTGCCGGAATTTTTTTCCAGACCTTTAATGACCAGCAAAGCTTCTGTTTCTAATATATTAAACAGTTGGCTGCGGGTCCTCTGAATTTCAATATAGCCGTTGATAATCAGGATGGCGATCAGGACTGTCATGACCGAAAACAGGTACAAAGGGTAACTGAAAGGGCGCTGAGTTGAGATTTGGTGGGTTAGCTTCATCGATCAGTTTAAAAAAAGTTACAAGATGCAAGTTGCAAGTTGCAATTTAAAAAACCATAACACTTTAGTAACTAAAAAATATAATTCTACGCAAAATGGATAGAATTTCTTAAAGAACACGCCTTGGACCCGGACCAGTTGAGGTTTTATTAACCTGTTTTGTATATCCAAAATCTTGGTTCCGGCTGGTCCGGGTTGGGTGTTTGAAAAGAGGGATTTTGTTCACCGCAAAGCCGCAAAGGACGCAGAGAGATTTTTTTTGAACAATCCCGTGAGAGGCGGGATTGTTCAAACCAGATCTGGACTCCCTCTCGGGAGGCTTCTGGCCAAATAATTACGCGGTCGACTTCGTCGACCTTAAACAAAGGCTTTCTTTTGGAAGCCGGCCGCAGGGTAACGAAGTTTATTGTTTGCCGGCCCCTCACCGGCAAACAATAAAAATAT
>JACRBX010000220.1 GCA_016219225.1 Deltaproteobacteria bacterium | reverse complement strand
GAGACTTATCGTGAGCCGGACATCATCGCCCGCATAGGAGGGGATGAATTTGTCATCCTGGCCCTGGAGGGGGACTCCGAATCCAGTGCCGAGAATCTTTGCGACCGTTTATACCGTAATCTGGAATTTTATAACAAGAGCAGAGGGGGAGATTACGACCTTTCCCTGAGCATAGGCGAGGTCCGTTATGATCCTGAACACCCGACAAACGTTGAAAAACTGATCGCCGAGGCGGACAAACGGATGTACGAACAAAAGAACCAGAAACGGCATCTCCCTATTGATCAGCATGAAAACCAAACCAAAGATATTTGAAATTCCGGAATCCAGAAAGACCAAAGGAGAACCTATGAAAATCGCCATCAGCGGAAAAGGCGGGGTAGGCAAGACCACCCTGGCGGCCTTTATTATTAAAGCCTTCAGTGACCGGGGGCATAAAGTTCTGGCTATCGACGCCGACCCGGATGCCAATCTGGCCAGCGCCCTGGGCTTTGAACACCCGGAGGCCGTGGTCCCCATTTCGGAGATGAAGGACCTGATCGGGGAACGTACCGAATCCCAGCCCGGTTCCTACGGGACTTTTTTTAAATTAAATCCCCACGTCAGTGACCTGCCGGAAAAGCTTTCCATGCAGAAAGGAAATATCCGTTTAATGGTTATGGGGGGGGTTAAAAAAGGGGGAGGCGGCTGCATCTGCCCGGAAAGCGTCATGTTAAAAACCCTGATCACCCATCTGATCCTGGCCCGGGATGAGGTCGTGGTCCTCGATATGGAGGCCGGTATCGAACACCTGGGCCGGGGCACGGCCTCAGCCGTGGATAAACTGATCGTCGTGGTGGAACCCGGTAAAAGGAGCATCGAAACGGCCCATCACATCCAAAATCTGGCCCGGGATATCGGTCTGAAAAATATCGCCCTGGTAGGCAACAAGATCCGGGGCGAGCAGGACCAGGAATTTCTTCAAAAACAGTTACCCGGTTTTACCTTTCTGGGCTTTCTGCCTTATGACAATCAGATCATCGAGGCCGACCTGGCTGGCCAGGCCCCTTTTGACCGGGAACAGGGCCTGGCCAGCCAGGTGGGACGGATGGTCGAGGGGTTGATTCAAGGATAGGCCGGGCAATCTATATCACTTCCACGTTCAGTTTGGTAATTCCTTTTTTAACGAAGCCGAGCTGCTTGGCCAGGGCATAGGAGACATCCACCTCCCGTCCCTTGATATAGGGACCCCGGTCATTGACCAGGCCTTCGGCAATTTTTCCATTTTCAGGGTTAACCAGCCGCACCTTGGTCCCTAATGGCAGGGTTTTATGGGCCAGGGTGTTCTTGTACATATCGAACCGTTCCCCGCTGGCGGTGATTTTGTTGTGATGTTCCGCGCCATACCAACTGGCCGTCACTTCCCCGTTTATTTTTAATTCAATCGCCTTGGAGCGAGAAGGGTAAATCAGAAGTTTTTGGCCGGGCAGAATCAGATTGGGATTGGAAAGACCGTTATCTCTGGCAATCTGATAAGGGTTCTTTTTAAATAGAT
This sequence comes from Deltaproteobacteria bacterium, assembly GCA_016219225.1. Taxonomy (NCBI): domain Bacteria; kingdom Pseudomonadati; phylum Myxococcota; class Myxococcia; species Deltaproteobacteria bacterium. The sequence continues at coordinate 26,284 of JACRBX010000220.1, read as the reverse complement.
GCTTCCCGATTTTCCAAAGGGTGTCTCCCGGTTTAACGATATATTCAATCGGTTCATCTTTGACTGGTTCCCCGGTTGCCGAGTCTGTCCCTAAACTGGATTTTAATACCTCGGAAAAATTTTTTCCAGAAGACTTCCGGGAGGAAGGTTCGATCCTGGTTCCGGGATCGAACTTCTCGATCCTATTATGGATATGGTCTATTTCCATAGGCGCTGTCATCTGCCTCTCCGCTCTTTGGTCAAAAATTTGTCTTCTGCCAACCTTGATGGACTTGTAAAAACTCGTCATTCCCGATTCCGTCCCGTAGGGTACTACACCCCGGCGGGCGCAGGCGGGAATCCAGACCAGATTTAACCAAATAAAAACACTGAATTCCCGTTTTCACGGGAATGACGAAATTGGAGTCTTCCTTGCTTATTACGAACTCGTCAACTCTGACAGACTTATTACGACTCCGTTAATTATGAATATGCAATTTTAATGCCCCCTACCCCTATTGTTTTCTTCATGGATCAATTTTCTTTCATAGGCCTGGCGGATCATCTCCAGCAGATCGTCGATATTCACCGGCTTCATGACATAATCAAAGGCCCCCAAATGCATCCCTTCCACGCCGGACTCCATGGAGGCGTGACCGGTTAATAGAATCACCTCCATCAAGGGGTTTTTCTTTTTCATTTCCCGAAGGGTATCAAGCCCATTCATGCCCGGCATTTTAACATCCAGGATCACGACATCAAAAAGGTGGGCGTTCATGAGATCAAGGGCCGTTTGACCGCTTTCCGCCCCGAAGACATTCAGGTTACGTTTTTTAAACCGTTTCACCAGGGTTTCTCGAAAATCGTCTTCGTCATCCACGATCAGGACATTAAATGATTCGGGCATAATACTCCTTATAAAAGGAAAATAAAGTTGCAAGTTTCAAGTGAATAAAATCTTGGATCCTTGGCCTCTGGACCCCTTGAATCCTTTTTCATCCAGAAATGAATGACTTCCGGATAGAGACTATTTAATGGGCAAATATATGGTAAAGGTGGTTCCCAGGCCCAGTTCACTGGCCACCATAATCCGGCCCCCCAATTGTTCAATAATGCTGTAGACAATGGACAGTCCCAATCCCGTGCCTTGGCCGACCTCCTTCGTGGTATAAAAAGGGTCAAAGATCTTATCGATATCTTCCTTGGGAATCCCCGGACCGTTATCGGAAATTTCAATCCGGACTTCATTGTTTTTTGAATGATATCTGGTCTTAATGCGGATTTCACCATTTTTGGAAATGGCATCAATGGCATTGTTAATGATATTTAGAAAGACCTGTTGCAACTGAGAGGAGTCGCTGGTGGTCTCCGGAAGATCCGGTTGGGGGTCTATTTGAATATCAATATTTCGAAACCGCGATTCATTCTCCAGGAAATCCACGGTCTCGTTTAAGGTTTTATTAATATCCACTTTTTCCTGACGGGGTTCCATACGTCTGGCAAAACCCAGGAGACGATGGGTAACCTTTTTGGCACGATCGACATGGTATTCGATCTTGCGGACCGCATCTTCAAACTCTTGATAATTTGTATTCCCGGTAATATCCTCTTCCGAAAGAAGGTCTTTGATCCAGCCGGCCTTCTCTCCGATCACGGCTAAGGGGTTATTGATCTCATGGGCAATCCCGGCGGCCATTTTCCCCAGGGCGGCCATTTTACTGGATTGGATCATTAAATCCTCACTGATGGCCTTTTGCCGATCCACTTGAATCAACTGATTCATCATGGCCCGGGTGGTCAAAAGGGTTCCGAGGACGATAACCAGAATGCCGGCCAGAAACAGAGAGGCTGCAATAAACCTCGCCTTAAGCAAGGGGGTTAATTGTTCCCGAGGATCTTCTTTAATGACCAATATCCATTTGGTTGTACTGATCTGGGTAGCGGCAAAGAGCCCCTTTTCTCGATCAATCCGGAGTTCTTCGACCTGGGTTTCAATGGATTTGGAAAAATCCGGGGATTTCGGGTGCCCGAATATTTCACCGGAAAAACGCGGGGCGGTCTGCAAGATATTCCTCTTATTAATAATGAAGGCATCCCCCTTTTTACCGGTTTGGGCCGCCCGGACGATCTGGTCTATGATTTCGGAATTGATGGTCGCCCGAAGGATCCAGCTTTTGTCCCCTTCGCGAGTCATGACGGCAATAATAAAATGGGGAAATTTTCTGAACCCTAAAAAGACATCACTGATGTAAACCCCTCCGGACATGGCGGATTGAAACCAGTCTTCTTTTTGGTAATTGACCCCTTTCAGTTCCGGATAAGGACCGATATAAGCCAGATGATTACCGGACTGATCAATGATTCCAATATCAATATAGGATTTGGAACGGGTCTGCATGGTATTAAATACCTTGTTTAAGTACGCCTCGTCGCTCAATTGTTTTAGGGAATGGGTATGGGCAATGGTGACGAGTTGGGAAACCCGCTCGTCAAAAAAAAGATCGATGGAGCTGCGCCGATTTTCGACTAAGGTTTTTAAATTTTCAAAAATCTTGGCTGAGTAGGAGACGCTGAACTGGTAATATATGGTAAACCCCAAGGTAAAAAGCGGGATCAGCGAAAAACCGAGGGTCGTCAGAATAATTTTCCGCCATAATTTTTTATAGGTGCGCTCTTCCACGGGTTTCCTATAGCCTGATCATAAATCCCGGCAGAACGTTCAACTCCGGATCCACCAGGGCGGTCGAATAGCCTTCAAAGACCTCCCGGGCGGTTATTGAGGCAACCGGACCTCCTTGTTTATTGATAAGGGTAAGACCGGTTCCCTGCCGTATCCCTTGTTTGCTCCCCAACCCAAAAAAAATTTCGAAACCGTCTTGCTCCTTCCTGATCCGATAAACTTCGGCTTCTCCTCGTTCGGCCAGAAGGGTTTCTATTTTATGCGACAGGAAGAAGACAACCCCGAAAGTCACAATAATAAAGGGGATAAAAAAAAGGGCGGCTCGCCAGGGATTAATTCCAAGGCCTCGAAGAAAAAAAGATTTTGAGTCTTTTTGTAAACTGGTCGGGTCGCTATAAACTTCAATGTGAAAAAGGGAAGCGGATCGCTCCCCTTGCCCTTTTTTGGACTGAACCGTCAATGTATATCCCCCGGGTTCAATCCCGGGACCTAAGCTTAAAGTCCCGCTCCACAAATACCCCCCCAACCAGAAACCGGTCTGGACAGATTCAAAAACCACCTGGATGTCCTTGGAGTTACTGCGATAGGTCAATTCGCCGGGATGTTCAATCTTTTCTGGTAATGGACCGCTGACGGCTTTATGGCTGCCGGGCAAACAGGAAAAATGATCGAGAGGCGTTCTGAATCGGGAGAGCAGACCGTCCAAAACAGCTATCAACAGCAGGATAGACACCAGGGTGCCTATCCTGCCAGTCCATTTACTCCAGGCTGAGAATTGTTTAACATCCATTATTTTTTGAAGATATCGGTTTTAGTAATATTCATGAATCTTCGGGCCTTTCCTTCTTCTTTGTAATAAATTCGGACCTCATCTCCGGCATCCCAGGTATTTTCCGGCAGGCCAAAGTATTCTTCGGGAATGGTAAAGGTCGTCAGTATCTGTTGTCTCTTGGAATAAACGGTTATAGCCTTCTTTTCCCGGTCAATGATGGGGAACTTTTTGGGTTTTCCTTCATCCAGGACCAGGGGGTTATCCTTGGCAATTTTTTCCTTTTGATCGATCAGGGTATATTGGATGGTTTTAAAATTTTGGGAAGCCGGATCAAAAAAGACGATCTGATTATTCTTGGTATCCAGCTTGATTCTTAATCCGGCCTTTGGTTCCGGCCCCATTTCCTGGGGGTCGGCGGGCAGGGCAAAGGTAATCGGCGGCAACTGGCAGTAATCCGGATTTTGGGGATCAGCCTGCCTATCCCGGACCAGCGTTACCGTCCATTTGGTTTTGTCGAATTGTATTACCCTGCCCTGTTCGACCTTGCCCAGATCTCCACAACCGAGCCCTATCAGGATAGGCACCAGGACCAGCCCTATCATCCAGCAATATTTTTTCATGGGATTAACTCCTTTCCTAATTTTTCTTCATGGCCAATTCTTGTTTGGCCCCTTGGATCATCTTGAATAAAATATAGAGCGATAAGGCACTAACCAGCCCCAGGACCAGTATCGTAGCGGAAACGTCCAGGGGGGTTTTCCAGGCCGGGATATATCGGGGAAGGAGCTTCATAATAACTGAAATTCCGCAACCGATTACAGCCAACCCAAAGGCGATACGAATCCCGTACCCTTTGATGTATTTCGTGGCCACGGTTCCGACCTGGGCCCCGATAGCCGCACCGATGAGCATAATAAGGGCGGCCACTAATTCGGTCCGGCCCTTAAAGGTGTAGGTGCCGGCGCCATAAAGTCCTGAAATCATCACTTCAAAAAGGTCGGTCCCGACAGCGATATGGGTCGGACAGCCGACAAAATAGATCAGGGCCGGCATGCGGATCAGCCCGCCGCCGATACCCAGGATCCCGGCCAGCCAGCCGGTTAGAAAACTGACAAAAATCGGGAGCCAGGCCGTGCAGTAAATCTGGGCCTCCTTAAAGTGTATCATAGGGGGAATCTTTATTTTGTGCAAGGTCTTGTGCCATTCAATGCCTGTGGCCAAATTATCCAAATCCTTCCCGGCTGCCTTAAGTTCCTTTTCCTTCTTTCTTTTTTTGAAGACATCGGCAAAGACCATCCAGGCGATCAAGGCCAAAAGAATGATATATAACCATCGAACATACAAATCCACCTTACCCAGTCGTTCGAACCACATGATCATCTGGGCACCGATCTCAAACCCGACCACGGTGCCGATGAGCATAATGAATCCTAATTTATAATCCACATTCCCGAATTTACCGTGACGCAGGGTTGAGATCAGGGATTTTCCAGCCATGTGGGCCACATCGGTGCCAATAGCGAAAGCCATGGGAAAACCCAGGATATTGAGGCCCGGCGTAACCATCCAGGCCCCGCCCATACCAAAAAAACCGCCGATTATGCCGACCCCCAGTCCCAGGATGACCAGGCCGGGCCAGAATATGGTCACTCCGGAAATAGGCATAAGAACATATAACCAATCCATTATGATATCCTCCTTGTAACGCTACTAAATTTTTAATGTTCGGACAATTCCCTGGAAGTCAGGTCGATCCCGATACGTTTCATAATAAAATCGGCAATTAAACCAAGGATCAACCCGACCACCGGAATCGATATTACGGTGACGGCCGTAAAGTAGGCATGACTTTCATTATATAAGTTCGCCCACCAGGCTTCCCAGCCGGTTAACCTGCGGGTATCGGCCACAATGACTATTAAATCGGCCTTCTCCCCCGCAGCCAGGGCCAACTCGGGGATGAGCAGGGTTATGATGCCTGCCCAGCCGATTATTTTTTTCCAAAAAGATTCCATTAGTACCCTCCTTAAATTATCTTTAGGTTTTATCGCACGCGCCTCAGGGAGACGAGAACAGTTATCGAATCACGGTCACGGTACAAGGGGCCAGGGAAACCACTTTAGCCGCCGTGCTTCCCATAAAGGCCCGCTTGAGGCCGGTTCGACCGGTACTCCCTAAAAGGATTCCGTCGCATTTTATTTCTTCCGCCTTGCGGATGATATTATTCGCCGGGACCCTGCCCGTTTCCAGCACTGTTTCGACCTTAATGCTTTTCTCATCAAAAAGAGCCTTGGCCTTATCCAGGGCCGTTCGGGCCTCGGCCTCCAATTTGTCTTGAATATTGGGGGGCATTTCATCCAGATCATCTCTGGAAAAATAAGCTACCGACATGATCATTACCTGGGCCCCTTCCTTTTCAGCCATTTCCAGGGCCCTTTTAACGGCTTTCATGGCTTGTTCCGAACCATCTGTGGCCACTAATATCTTCATGAACCCTCCTTTGTTTTTTAGGTTTTGTGAATGCTTTCGCAATATCCATGCCAGTGCATCCAAGAACCCCTTTTGGATTTCAGCTAAAAAAAACTATTTAAAAACAGTTAGTTAATAATTAATTGGCATTTTTGGTCATTCCGCCGGCGGCGAAGTTGAAACCTTATAAAATATTAGTGTAATATAAAATAAGACACTTCTCTGAGAGGTGTATCTTATTAAACCCAGCCCCAACCCAATCCTAATAGAGGCCAAGGGGCAATAGGCCAGAGGCAATAGGCAAAACGATTTTAAGTTTTTCTTTGCCCATAGCCATTAGGGAGTTTCTATACTTGAATCTTGCATCCTGCAAATTGCAACTTCACTCTTTATCTAAGCACAGACCCCAGACCCCTGACCCCAGACCCCTGAATTATGGGCTGCCGAATTGGGGATTGCTCAGGCATTAAAATCTCTTGTTTGTATTTTTTATCCAAATAAGGTAAATATTAACCAACCCTATTTGAAATTTTGGAAAGGACCTCCATGTTTTATTACCTGAAGAAGAATTTCTCCGTTCTCCATTTTTGTCTTTTTTTTATTTTATTCAATCTGTTTTCAACAAACACCTGGGCCGATAAAAAGGCCGTCAAACTTGGATTTGTGGCTGATGTAACCGGGCCGGGGTTCCTGATTACCCTGTCACAAAAGAATGCCCTGGAACTGGGCATTGAAGAAATTAATTCCACCGGCGGTCTTTTAGGCCGGAAGGTGGAATTGATCATCCGGGATTCTCAAATGAAACCCGAATTAGGTGCGGTCCTGGCCAGGGATCTGATCCTGCGGGACAAGGTCGATTTTATGATAGGGCCCACCAGTCCGGCAGTGGCCCTGATGGTCTCTCAGGTTTGTAAAGACAATAAAAAACTGATTTATTTTCACGGCGCCAATATTGAAAAAATTACGGCCGAGCAGGGGCATCGTTATTTATATCAGGTGATTCCCAATACCTATATGGAAGGCCAGGCCGTAGCCGTTTTCCTTTCTAAAAAAATCATAAAAAAAATCGCTATTATCGGGCCGGATATCGAGTATGGACACAGCCAGGCCAATGCCTTTAAAAAGAAATTGGCCGAGATCAATCCCTCGGCCCAGGTAGTCAAGGAAGTCTGGCCCAAATTAGGAGAACAGGATTATACCCATGATATTGCGGCCCTGCTGGCCAGTCGGCCGGATCTTGTTTACGCCATCCTCTGGAGCGGAGACCTGGCCGGATTTATCCGCCAGGCCAGGGCCGGCGGGATGTTCCAAAACGTGCCCATGATCGGGTTTTTTGATTATGATCTTTTGAAGGGTTTAGGGGCGGACATGATTCCTAATCTTTATGGTTTTGACTTCGCCCCTTTTTATGCCCTCAGCAATCCTCAGATCAAGGCCTTTACAGAAAAATATAAGACCAGGACCGGAGAATTTCCATCGGCCTGGGCCATTACCGCCTACGACGGGTTGATGGTTCTCAGGAAGGCCGTGGAAAAGGCCCGGTCCCTTGAGACCGAAAAAGTCATCACGGCCCTGGAAGGCCTTCAATGGGATTCTTTGCGCGGTCCCCTTTATATCCGCCCCCTGGACCACATGGCCAACTGCGGGCTTTACTTCGGTATTACATATAAAGATCCCAAATATTCTTTTTTTACCTTGAAAAATACCTCCTATATTCCAGGACAGGAGGTCTGGCATTCCCCGGAAGAGATTAAGGCCTTGCGGAAATAAGAATAATTGAAAAAGAAGAACCATGAAACAACTTGAAAAACTTATCGACCGGATCATCAACCGGATCAATATCAATTTAAGGGAACCGGCTTTTGATGTACGGCCGTACATTCAGGATATCATTCCCCTGCAACAATTCGGGAAATTTTATGCCTTTTATGGCCTCACTGCCCATCATCCCCTTTATTTTCGTTTTAATCACTCCAGTCTCGCCGGCAGTTATTTTTTAGGGAAGTGCATGGTCGATTACTCCGTTCTGTATAAAAGTGATATCCGGGGGGACGAATTGAAAAGCCGGGGAGACATCCACCGTTACCGGGACCTGGATATTCCCCTGCACGACGATGAAGTCATTCATATCAAGGACAGCTTCCTGATCAAAACCCTGGTCCATAATTTCTCCCATGACCCGGAAAACCTGGAGGAATTCCTCATCCAGAATACCGTGGCCCTGCACTATACCAATATTCATGGTTCCACGGTGGAGGGCTGTTATCTGGCCCCTTTCAGCTCGGTGGACCTGACCACCCTGCATGATTGCGTAATCGGTGCCTTTGCCTATGTTCAGGTGGGGGAGCTTTCCCATCATCCGGTAGAGGCCGGCAAGGTTTGGGTCCAAAACGGGGATCTTTTTGATTTCAGTTATACCTTTCCCAGGGAAGTCTTAACGAACTATATTGACTTTCAGCCCGGGCAGGTCCCCAAGGGTATCTTTATTGATTTTATCGAAAGCCGCAAATTGGATTTCCAGAGGGTTTTTGATGATGTTCATGTCAAACCACCGGTCAAGGTTCCTAAAGGAGCGGCCTTGAGCCCCTTTGCCGTAGTCAAAGGCCAAACCAGGATCAGAAAAAACTGCCTGGTAGCCCAAAGGGCCTACCTGGAGAATGCCTATTTAGGGCAAGGGGCCAATGCCCAGGAGAATTGCTATATCCTTGATTCCCATCTGGAAGAAAACAACGTTACGGCCCACGGGGGGAAGATCATCCATGCCCATCTGGGCAAAAAGATCTTTGTGGGCTTTAACGCCTTTCTGCACGGCAGGGAAAAGTGTCCCCTTAAGGTAGGGGACGGCTGTATCGTCATGCCCCACACCATTATCGACCTGGAGGAACCTCTGGAGATCCCGGCCGGCAATCTGGTCTGGGGTTTGATAAAAAATCATAGGGATTTAAAAGAACACAGCCTGCCTCTAACGGCCCTTTCAACTGTTAAAAAGAGGCTTCGCCAAGGGGCTATGGAGTTTCAAGGCAGCGGGGCGGCCTTTGTCCAGGCCTTCCGGGACCGGATCGAGCATATCCTTAAGGCCAACGGGGCCTTTTTTGACGGCGCCCAGAACAGGGGTCATGCCCAGAAAAATCAGGACATATCCTTTAATACCATACAACCCTATTCCACGGGGATACTCAAAGGGCTTTATCCCAACATAGAAATTCGTCCTTAATTCAGATTAATTCCCTGGATTCCGGCCTTCGCCGGAATGACGTCACCGGAACTTCGTAAAGGTTCAAGATCCTCCATTTTGACTTGTAATTTATTTATTACAGACTGTCCTCTATTGTTAACAAATTCTTTATTAAAGCCACCTTCTCAAAAATCATTTTTGTTTAAAAAAAAATCATTGGATTATTAGTGGGTTAATAGCCCTTAAAAAGTAATTTAATAATTACAGTCATGTTTTTTAAATAAGACATTAGTGTGTAACTATTTAATTTATATAAAATTATTTTGTTGTAATTCTGAAAAAAGTTTGTTACAAGTTTCACCAACTCTTTAACTTGTTACAATCAAGGAGGTAGGACCATGCCGCATGAAAAAAAAGTCAGTGAGCTTATGATCCCCCTAACCGATTATCCCCATATCCCTTATTGGTTTACCATCAAGCAGGCCATCGCTATCGTTAAGAAGGCCGCTCTCGGATTGGAGGGGAAGCTGGAACCCACTATTTTGTTGATATTTGATGAAAAATATCAACTTATGGGGTCCCTTTCCATGAAAGACCTGATCCGGGGGATCGAGAAAAAATTTACCCGATCCGGGGACTGGATGTCCAAGGAATGGGATACCCCTGTATTTTTCGAAGGACTTTTTACCGCCGGAGTGAAAGAGGAGGCAGAGAAACCGGTCAGTGAAATCATGTCGCCCGTAAAGGAAACCGTCCAGGCAGGAGACTCCATTATCAAGGCCATCTATATCATGATGGAAAAGGACCTGACCCTGATGCCGGTCATCGATCATGGGAGCGTGGTGGGCGTCATCCGCTTGAATGAGATTTTTAACGAAATATCCAAATTGGTTTTGGGCGATTAAAGGAGAGGTGAACCATGGCTAAAGAAAAAACGAAACTGGCCGGTTCCGGTGGACTACCGGAAATCCCCGACAGGATTCAACTGGCCCCCATATATAAACGGATCGATTGGAAAAGAATTTTCTTTATTTTATTGGGGCTGGGTCTATTTTTCTTGTTATATTTCATACCTTCTCTTCCGGACGCCATTGATCCCACGGGAAAACATTTTTCCCTTTCACCGCAAGGCAAATCAGCCTTGGGACTATTTCTGATGGCCGGTATTTGGTGGGTTTTTGAAGTAATGCCCATCGGAGTGACCAGTATCGCCATCGGGGTGGTCCAGGCCCTTTTTGCCATCCGTTCGGCCAAGGATGCCTTCCGGGATTTTATGGACCCCTCGGTCATGTTTATTTTTGGCTCCTTGTTGATCGGTCTGGCGTTTACCCGATCCGGTCTCACCCGGAGACTGGCCTATAAAATGCTCTCCATTATCGGAGAAAATACCAAAGCCATTTTACTTGGAACCATGATCATCACAGCAGCCCTGGCCCATTTTATGGCCCACACGGCCGCTGCGGCAACGGTCTTTCCCATCCTGATGGCCATCTATTCTTTGTATGGAGAAGGAGATAGACCGACCAAGTTCGGTAAGGCCCTGTTCGTCGGAATGGCCTATAGCGCCGGGGCCGGAAGTATTGCCACTATGCTCGGATCGGCTAGGGCGCCGGCCGGGGTAGGAATGTTTAAAGAATTCACCGGCATGGATATTACCTTTTTCGAACTTTCCAAGTATTTGTTCCCGGTGGCCTGGATCATGGTCTTTTTGATCTGGGTGATGATTCTGATCTTTTTTAAGCCGGAAAAGCCTCGGATCGAAGGTTTGAAAAAAAAGGCCCAGGACCTGTACCAACAACTCGGGCCGATGACCGGCAAGGAAATTTTCGTTATCGTCTGTGTCATCGGGGTGGTGGTCGTCATGACCCTCCAATCCTTCATACCGGCCATGAAGTTCCTGGACCGCTCGGCCCTTATCCTGGTGGCCGGCCTGTTATTTTTCCTTACCCGGCTCTTAACCGTTAAGGAATTGGAAGAAATACCCTGGAACATCATTTTTCTTTTCAGTGGGGCCATGAGTATCGGTTTTTGTCTTTGGCAGGTCGGAACGGCCCAATGGCTGGCCGTACACTGGCTGACCATGTTCAAGGAAGCCCACTGGCTGGTTTTTGTCATGAGCATCGCCACCTTCGTCTTGCTTATGACCAACTTCATTATGAATGTGGCGGCCATTGCCATCTCCCTGCCGGTGGCCCTGGTGATCGCCAAATACCTGGGGGTGACCCCGGAAGTGGTCTTTTATGCCGCCCTGACCACGGCCGGCATGCCCTTTATCCTGTTGATCGGAGCGGCACCCAATGCCATGGCTTATGAATCCAAACAATTCACCACCGGTGAATTTTTCGGGGCCGGTATCCCGGCCAGTATTGTTTTATTGATCGTCTTGGCCTTGGCCATACTGACAATCTGGCCTTTGTTGGGAATGCCTATTTTGGTGAAATAGAAGCAGGCAAGCGGCGAGAGGCAATTAAATTTTTAAAAAATCTATAGTCGCACTTTGGGAATCTCCCCATTGGCCTCTCTTTTGAAGGGGGAGGCCGACGGGGAGAACGAATCTAAAAGGGACACAAAAATGAAAAGATCATTTATTTTTTTTCTAATGCTTTTATCGATAATAATCGGTTTATCAGTTCCTGTTACGGCGGCCGAAACCCCAAAGCCTTCCGGCCCTTCCGATATCCTGATTATTTCCGGGGCAGTGAATAATGTCCAGGGTAAAGCGATCAAAGAGGCAGGGCTGCATTTTTTTCTAAATGGGAACAAGATCGAATTAGAAGAAGAAACAACCACCTCAAAGACCGGCCGTTATGAGGCCGAACTCAAGTTCCCTTCCGGGACCTTTCCGGCGGCCAAGGTGGAGATGGAGGCCCAAAAACCATCTTATAAAACATCCGATAAGATACACCTCGATAAGATAGTCAAGGAAAAAGTCGATGAAAAAGGGAATACCTATTATCTGGCCCACCAGGGAATCAGCCTGAAAAGGACCATATCCCCGGCCTTCTGGATCGCCACCCTGATCTTGCTCCTGGTATATGTCTTGATTGCCTTTGAGGTGATGCACAGAACCCTGGCGGCCATGCTTGGAGCCGCCCTCTTGCTCTTCATTACCTATACGGCCGGGACTTTTAATCCGGATTATGCCATCCTGTCTTTCGAGGATGCCATGCATGCCATGGATATGAACGTCATCTTCCTGCTCATGGCCATGATGATCATTGTCGGGGTTATGAAAAAGACCGGGGTCTTTCAGTGGATGGCCTATAAATCCTTTCAATTGGCCAAAGGAAATGTCTTTGCCCTGGCCGCCATCCTGATGTTCATTACGGCCTTTACCTCGGCCTTTCTGGACAACGTGACCACCATGCTCCTGGTTATCCCGGTAACTATTGAAATTGCCGTGACCCTGAAAATCAATCCCATTACCCTGCTCATGCCCGAGGTCTTCGCCTCCAACGTGGGGGGTACGGCCACCCTCATCGGTGATCCGCCCAATATTATGATCGGCTCCTATGCCAAACTCAGTTTTGTCGATTTTGTGAGCAACCTGACCCTGATTTGCTTAATCTCCCTGGTGGTGACGATTATCTATTTTATCTACTGGTATAAAAAAGACTATCTGAAGGCCCAGGTGGGGGATGTTTCCAAGATGACCGCCCTTATGAAGGAAGAATATAAAATTACTAATAAAAAGCTGCTTATTTATTGCGGAATCATGTTGGGCATCACCATCTTTCTATTCATTATCCATGGGGCTCTGCACATGGAACCCAGTATTGCGGCCATGATCGGGGCGGCCATATTGATGGTGATCAGTAAAGTGGATATCGTCGAAATGCTGGAACATGAGATCGAATGGCCGACCCTGATCTTTTTTATGATGCTCTTTATCGTGGTGGCCGGGGCCGAAGAAACCGGCCTGATCCAGATCATCGCCGACTGGGTCAAGAACGTCTCCGGCGGCTCGCTGGTAGTGGCCATTCTGATGATCCTCTGGGTTTCGGCTATCGCTTCGGCCATTATTGACAACATCCCCTTTACGGCCACCATGCTGCCTATTGTGGCCTATCTGACCCAGGTTATTCCAGGGGCCCAAACCGGAGTCCTCTGGTGGGCCCTGGCCCTGGGGGCCTGTCTGGGAGGCAACGGGACCATGATCGGAGCCAGCGCCAATGTGGTCACCGTCGGCATGGCCGAACGGGCCGGCTACCCCATTTCCTTTATGTACTATATGAAGGTTGCTGCTGTCCCCATGTTGATAACCATTGTGCTTTGTTCCTTCTGGCTGCTGTTGGTGGAAATGTGATAAGGCCGGCGTGAGGCAAGAGGCGCGAGGCTCAAGGACAAAGAAGGAAGACAAGTGGTCCAGGACCAATGACTAAATAGTTCTCATCCGGAAATTCAAATTTCCGGATGGATACTAAATAGCCAAATGACCAAAGGGGCTTTATTAAAGGAGTTTCAAAATGGCCTATAAAACAATCGTCTGCGGCGTAACCGGATCCGAGCATTCTCAGAAAGCGGCTCAGGAAGCTGCCCGCCTGGCAAAAGAAAATGGGGCTGCCCTGATTTATGTCTATGCCGTGGACACCTCTTTTTTAAAAGGGATGACCGTCGAGTTGACCCCCGATTTTGCCAATAAAACCTTGGAGCATTTAGGGGGCCATATTTTGGAAAGGGCCGAAGAAATCGCCTTGTCCACAGGGGTCACTCCCCAAAAAATCTTAAGATCCGGCGAGGTCCTTGAGGTTTTGAAACAGGTCCTATCCGAGGAAAAGGCCGACCTTCTGGTAATCGGCCACGAAGAGCGTTCTTTTTTTGAAAAGGTCCTCTTTGATGGAGAGGTGGAAGACCATGTCCAGGAATTAATAAACCAGACCGGGGTTTCCGTCCAGGTGATAAAATAAGAGATTTCTGTTAATAATCTGTGTCAGTTGAGTTTTTTGAAAAAACGTCGATAAAAAAACTCTCCGTCATTCCCGAGAAAACGGGAATCCAGGTTCTTTCCGTCTCAGCATAACACCTGGATTCCCATTTTCTCGGGAATGACGTATGAGAAAGTCAGAATTTTCAGGTAAAAGTCTCAAATTGTTCAACGGGTTAAATTATTACAAAAATCTATTGAATAGATAAGGGTTATTCTTCCCCACGGGGCCTAATCCCCCATGAGCTTCTCCTTGCTATTAACCTTATTTCCTCCTATGATGTGTGAAAAATTGACCGATAACCCAAAAATTTTTCTTTATGCGCTTTTTCCACCTCTTTAAAAAAGAAGATAGAACCGCCTCCCCGGGGAAATCGGATTCCCTGGAAAAAACTTTTGCTCATTTTACCGAACTGCTCAAAGAAAATAACGAGACCCTGGAACTGATGACCGATTTGGAAGAGAAGGCCGGCGGCCATTTTCTTTTTGATATGACTTATCTTCGTTCCACCAGCTATCTGATTGCGGAAAAGGTCGGACTGGTTGTCACCCACCTGACCCGCATTGCCCCGGACCGCTACGAGGAATTGAAGGAAATCTATGAACGAATCCGTCTGGAGGTCCTAAAGACCCTGGACAAGCAGAAAGGAATCCCTTGGGCCGATTATACGATAGACCTGGGGCAAATAACGGCCGGGTTACTTCCGCAAACCGGGGGGAAAAATGCCCATCTGGGTGAAGTCAAAAATGTTTTGGGTCTTCCCACGCCCGACGGTTTTGCCGTATCCACTTACGCCTATATTCATTTTTTGTCCTATAACCATCTGCAAGACCGCATCCTTTCCATCCTGAGTGGTTCTCCCTTAAAAGATCAAAAGACCCTTCAAAAGACCGAGGAAGAGATCAAAACCCTGATCCTTCAGGCCCGGGTTCCGCCCGATTTGGAGGCGGCCATAATGACCTCCGCTCGAAAGATCGGAGCCCTGGGGGAATCCTCTTCAGGGCTGGCCTTACGAAGCAGTGCCGTCCTGGAGGATACCCATTTCAGTTTCGCCGGCCAGTATGCCACCTTTCTGAATATTGCCCCTGAGGAGGTCTCTTCAAAATATAAAGAGATCATCGCCAGCCAGTTCAATGCCCGGGCCCTTTTCTACATGAAGAGCAAAGGGATCGTGGAAGAAGAGATGGTCATGGCCGTGGCCTGTCAAAACCTGGTCCCGTCCAAGTCCGCCGGCGTAATGTTCACCAGCCATTTTGATCCCGCCTATGGGGAGGTGATCCTGATCAATGCCTTGTGGGGGCTGGGGAAATGGGTGGTGGAGGGGACGGTCAGTCCGGACCTGTTTCTTTTGGATAAGACAACAGGCCGATTGATTAAACAACAGATTTCAAAAAAGACGAAAAGGTTGACGGCCGGTCAGGGGAATATTCTCCTCGAAGAGGCTGTTCCCGAATCTCTCCAGGAGAGTCCCAGTCTGAACCCGAACCAACTGGCCACGCTTTGGAAGTGGGCCCGCCTGCTGGAGAGCCATTTTCACCATCCCCAGGACGTCGAGTGGGCCCTTGATCCCGATGGGAAACTAATCGTCCTTCAGACGCGAAATCTGCGGGGCTATGAAAGGGTCGAAAAGAAAAAGGATCTTGACCGCCTGTCCGGCCAATACCCCGTTCTCCTGGAAGGGGGGGCGGTGGGTGCTTTCGGCATCGGGGCCGGGCCGGTCTTCAAAATGAAGTCCTATGAGGATTTGGCCGATTTCCCTAAAGGGGCGATCCTGGTGGCCCCCCACACTTCCTCCAGATTTGTCTCGGTGATGGATAAGGCTGCGGCCATTGTCACCGATGTGGGCAGCGCCACCGGGCACATGGCCATCCTGGCCAGGGAATTTCATGTGCCCACCCTGGTGGACACCGAAAAGGCCACCAGGGTTTTGGAGACCGGGCAGGAAGTGACGGTGGATTCCTTCAATGCCCGGGTCTATGCCGGCCGGGTGGAACCTTTATTAAGCGGCCTTCCCAAAGAGGATTCCCTTTTTTTAAACACCCCTGTTTTTGAAAGGCTTCAGGAAGTCGTCCGTTATATCGCCCCTTTAAACCTGGTTGATCCCAAATTGGAAAATTTTAATCCCCGGTCCTGTCAAACCTTTCACGATATTATCCGTTTCGCTCATGAGAAAAGTATCGAAGAAATGTTCAAGCTTTCCGAAAGGGAAGACTTTCAAAAATTATCCGCCTTTCGCATTAAAACCCATCTGCCCCTCAACCTGTATCTCCTCGATTTGGGCGGCGGTCTCAAAAAAGACGGCAGCCATCGTTCTTTTCCGCCGGAAAAGGTGATTTCCATCCCCTTCAAGGCCCTCTGGAAAGGTGTCACCTCTCCCGGAATCCGCTGGGCCGGCCCTATCGGGGTGGACGTCAAAGGCCTGCTTTCGGTGATGGCCCAATCGGCCACCCAACCCTCGGGAGATTTCTGGGACAGGACCTTGGCCCTGGTCTCCAGGAATTACTTAAACTTCAGCTCCCGGTTAGGGTATCATTTTGCCACTGTCGATTCTTACTGCGGACCGGTCCGCAACAATAATTACATCACCTTTGTCTTCAAAGGGGGGGCGGCGGATACGGTCCGCCGGGGAAGGCGCGCCCGTTTCATCGGCGCCGTCCTGGAGGATTTGGGCTTTGAGGTCATGATCAAAGAGGACCTGGTCAAGGGCGAATACCGGAAATATCCTGAACCGATGACCGAAGAAAAATTGGAGTACCTGGGCCGCCTGATGGGCTGTGCCCGGCAGCTCGACATGGTCATGGCCGATGAAAATATGGTGGCCTGGTATGCCCGGGCCTTTCTGGAAGGCAATTATGGGTTTAGGAGAGAAAACGAAGCGGTGAAACGGTGAAGGGGAGAATCGGAGAAATGGGGAAGAAGTACCTCCTCTCCGATTCACCGATTCACCGCTTCGACAAATTTTCGCCTCATCGGTGGCGGACGATTCATTCCGCAACCGCAATCGGAAATCTGAAATGGTAAAGGGTTTTTCATGTTCATCCAAACAAAAAAATTTATTCTGAGTATCGGTCTTTTAACGGTCGCCTTGTTGATCGCCGGTCTGATCGTCGGCTTTTATTCACTGCGTTATATGAAAGAAATCGTCAGCGAGCAGTTCAACCAGCAGCAACTGGAACTGGCCACCCACGCGGGCCGTCAACTGGAAAATCAATTCCTGAATATGATTCAGGACGTAACCATACTCAACCAATCCCCCTCCGTCCAATACTTGGAAAAGGTCTCCTGGGCCAACCGCATCAAGATTACCCTTTCCACCCTGCAGGAAACCGGGGTGCTGGAAATCGGACGGGTGGATGGTTCCGGGAAAAAATGCTTTGCGGTGACCTCAAAAGAAGAGGTCCGCATTGTCCCCGGTCCCTATGCCTCTCAGGAACCTTTCCTCTGGTCCAAAAAGCCTGAGCATAAAAACAGGATCTCCCTGGTCCCCGCCAATTTGAAAAACGGAACCACCGGTAGACCGATCATGAAAATCATCATCCCGACCTACCTGGAGTCAGTCGATGATGCCCACCCCGTCGCCCTCCATCGCTATGCCGGTTATATTTATTTACTCCTCGACACACGATATTTTGTGGCCGAGATGCTCAAAGAGATCCGGTCCGGTAAAACCGGGTATGCCTGGGCCATCGATAATGACGGAAATTTTATCTATCACCCCGTCCCGGAATTTATCGGAAAAAATGCCTTTGAGGTCCGGGGACAGCGGGAGGCCAAGATCTCCTTTGACCAGATCAACCGCATCCAGAAGGAAAAGATGCTTCGCGGGGTCCAGGGGACCTCCTCCTATGTCTCGGGTTGGCACCGGGGCATGCGGGGGAACATCAATAAATTGATCGCCTATGCACCGGTTCGCCTCCGGGGGACCTCTCCGTCGATCACTTGGGCGGTGGCCGTGGTCGCTCCGGCTACGGAAGTCGACGAGGTGATCCACGCGGCCTATCTCTGGCAATTCATCATGCAGGGGTTCATTATCTTTGCCATCATCCTGGGCAGTCTCTCCATCATCGGCTATGAATGGCAGTACGCCAAGACCTTGAAAAGCGAGGTGGAAAGGAAGACCAAAGACCTGCAGCGCTCGGAAGAACAGTATAAAAAATTGGTGGAAGGGGCTCAGGACATCATTTTTTCCGCCGATAGGCAGGGTCGGTTTTTGTCCTTAAACCGGTACGGGGCCAATTTTCTGAGGGGGGAATTGTTCGACCCGGAAACCCAGGAAAGCCTCAAGACCCGTCACTACGTCGATCATACCGGGAAATTTATCGGGAAAGAACTGGCTGAATTTTTCCCCCCCAACGGTTTCTTCCATCCCCAACTCATCGAAGAGATTTGGCGAACCGGAAGGCCCAAGACCATCGAACACACCTTTAAAATAAGGGCCAATGATTATTGGCTGAGTACCCAACTCATCGCCATTAAAGATGACCAGGGCCTGGTGCAGGAGGTGTTGGGGATCTCCCGGGATATTACGGAAAAAAAGAAGATTGAAAAACAGATGATCAACACGGAAAAACTGGCCTCATTGGGGCTCCTGGCCGCCGGGGTGGCCCATGAGATCAACAACCCTTTAGGGGTTATTCTGGGGTATTGCGACTACATGCTGGACAAAATACCCCCGGAAGACAAAGTCCACAAGGTCCTGGAAAAGATCGAACGGCAGGGCAATCACTGCAAAAAAGTGGTTGAAAATTTACTCAGCTTTTCCCGGTACACCGAACACTCCGATACCATCAGTGATATCAACCTCAACCTGGGAAATGTCTTCTCGGTGGTGGAAAACAACCTCATGATCAAGAAAATCCAGTTGAAAAAAAATTTGGAAGCCAATCTGCCCCGAGTAAAGGCCGATCCGGTTCAACTGCAACAGGTCTTTCTTAACCTGATCACTAACGCCGTGGCGGCCATGCCCAAAGGCGGCACCCTGACGGTAATCACCCGTTGGAATATCTATGCCGATAAAGTGGAGGTGGTCATTACCGACACCGGCACGGGGATCAGGAAGGAACACCGGGAAAAGATCTACGACCCCTTCTTTACCACCAAAAAGGTGGGGGAGGGCACGGGGTTGGGATTAACCGTTACCTACGGGATCATTGATCATTATCAGGGGTTGATCCAACTGGAAACCAAAACCGAAGAAGAAGATCCGGTCAATCATGGGACCAGCTTTACCGTAATCCTTCCCGTGTATCATTCGAAACGGGAAGCGGAAAAAAAGGGGGCATAATATGGCCGAAAAGATTCTTATTGTCGACGACGAAATGGACATGTTGGAGTTGTTGGAATTGATCATCACCGATCGGACCGACTACCAGGTGGTGACCACCAATAGTCCTCTGGAGGTGCCCGAACTATTGAAAAAAGATACTTTTGACCTCCTGATTACCGATCTGCGGATGCCCGACATAGACGGCATCGAGTTGATTGAGATGGTCAAACAAATCGACGATCAAATCCCCTTTATCATCATTACGGCCTATGGGACCATCGAATCGGCCGTGGAGGCCATGCGCAAGGGGGCCTTTGATTATATTACCAAGCCCTTCCGCCAGGAACAGATATTGCTGACCATTGAAAAGGTCATGAAATGGCGAAGGCTCCAAAAGGAAAATATGGCCCTCAAGGCCGAGCTGGAAAAGATCAAAAAGGGGTCCCATGGGTAAGCTGAAAGACCTTTTCCGGCCGAAGAACCCCGGACCTCATCCCAACCGGAAGATGGAGGAGCAGCTTCGCCAAAAATATGGGGCCTTCCGAAAGTTGCTGGCCGATAACCAGGAGGTCCTGGAGATTATTACCGACCTGGAAGAAAAATATGCCGGCGACTATATCTTCGACATGCAGTATCTCCGCGCCAATATCAGGAAGCTCTCCGAAAAGGTCTATAGCCTGATCCACCTTTTAAACGAAATTTCCAACCTGAAATACGGAGAGCTTTACCGGATCCATGAACAAATCTATCAGGAATTATCCGATCTCTTAGCCAAGAAAAGAAAAATCCCCGTGGATGACCTGGTTCTGTCTTTTGACCGGATCGCCCTGGATAAGGAAGAGAGCGTCGGCGGGAAAATGGCCAACCTGGGCGAATTGCGCAACCGCCTGGGTCTGCCCGTTCCGGAAGGGTTTGCCATTACCGCCTATACCTACAAGGCCTTTATCGATTATCATCACCTTCAGGAAGAAATCTCCAGTCGCCTGAACCAATTGGACATCAACAACCTGGAAGACCTGATTGTCGTCAGCCGGGATATCCAACAGCTCATTTTAGAAAAACCCCTACCCCCTTTCCTGACGGAAATCCTGGTTAAAAGCTATCAGGAACTGACTGAAAAGGCGGGAAGGGAAGTCCGGGTGGCCGTCCGCAGCAGCGCCCTGGGAGAAGACAGCCGGCTTTCCTTTGCCGGTCAATACGGGACAATCCTCAACGTCTCCGGGGAGAATATCGGAGAAAAATACAAGGAGATCGTAGCCAGCAAATTCACCCCCCGGGCCATTTTCTATTTTATCGGTAAAGGATTTCGGGAAGAAGATATCGCCATGGGTATGGGGTGCATGATGATGGTTCCGGCCAAAGCGGGAGGCGTTATTTATACCGTGGACCCCGGAAATCCCCAGCGTCCCGAAGCGGTCATCCATGCCCACTGGGGCCTGGGCAAAACCGTAGTCGATGGAACGGTGACCCCCGATATTTTTTGGGTTTCCAAAGAAGACCCTTTCCGGGTCGTTGAATCCTCCATGGCCCGCAAAGAAAAAATGGTCATCGCCACCCCTGAAGGGGGCATTGGGTGGGCGGAAGTGCCTCAAGACTTGCAGGAGGGGCCTTGTCTCTCTGAAAAGCTGATCGGTCAACTGGGTCGGGCAGCCGGGGCCATCGAGGATCACTTCGGCCACCCGCAGGATATCGAATGGGCCCTGGATGAAGAGGACCGGATTTATTTTTTACAAACCCGGCCGCTCAAAGTCTTTAGCCAAAAAAAGATTCCTTCACCCCAGGAGATCCCCGAGCTTTCTCAGTTTCCGGTCTTATTGGAGACGGGAGTCATGGGCGCCCAGGGGGTCGGGTCCGGTCCGGTCTTTTTGGCCAACCAGGAACGGGACCTGGTCAACTTCCCGGCCGGCGGCATTTTAGTGGCCCGGACCCCCTCCCCCAAATGGGTGACCGTCATGTCCAAAGCCAGGGGTATTATAACCGACCTGGGAAGCTCGGCCAGCCATATGGCCGCCCTGGCCCGTGAATTCCGGGTACCCACTATTCTCAACACCCAAAAGGCCTCGGAAATCCTGGCTCCCGGTCTGGAAGTCACGGTGGACGCCACCCATTGCCGGGTCTATCAGGGAAGGATTGAGAAACTCATAGAATATGCCGAAGAAGAAGCGGTTAATCCCTTTGAAGACACCCCTCTTTTCGTCCTCTTTGATAAAATCCTGACCCGCATCGTGCCTTTGAATTTGGTGGACCCGACGGAACCGGATTTTACCCCGGCCCATTGCCGGACCTTTCACGACATCACCCGGTTCACCCATCAAACGGCTACGCAGGAGATGTTTTCCCTGAGCACTTCTCCCTTGACGACCCCGGGGGAAGCCCTTAGACTGGATACCGACACCCCTTTGGAAATCCTTTTGATAGACCTGGGGGGCGGCATCAATCCGGGCTTTAAAGGGAAGAAGGTCAAGTTGAATCAAATCCTTTCCTGGCCCATGCAGGCCTTTTGGCAGGGGGTTCAATCCATGAAATGGCCGGGGCCCAAGCCTCTGGATATGAAGGGCTTTGCCTCCGTGGTGGCCCAAACGGCCGCCGAGCCGGGCGGGGAAAACCGGATTTATTCTGAAAAAAGTTATGCCCTTTTATCCAGGGACTATTTGAATTTCAGTATTCGCCTGGGCTATCATCTTTCGACGATCGAAGTTTTGGGCGGTTCAGGGGAAAATGAAAATTACATAAATTTTATTCTAAAAGGCGGCGGGGCGACCATCGATCGAAGGGACCGGAGGGCCCGATTGGTGGCGACCATCCTGGAAAAATTGGGCTTTCAAGTAGGCCAAAAGCTCGACCTGGTCGATGCCCGTTTAATCCACCACCCCAGAGAGGCCATGGAGAAGGTCCTTTACTCTCTCGGGAAATTGACCGTCTACACCAAGCAATTGGATATGGTCATGTTCAATGAGGCCATTGTCGAATGGTCTATTGAGGAATTTGTTAAAGAACACTTACGGTAACGAATAGAGGAGAACACTATGAGGGGAAAAATCCTGATTGTCGATGACGAATTGGATATTCTGGAATTGTTGGAAATGATCATTGCCGAAAGGACATCCCATCAGGTAGTGACCACCAATAACCCCCTGGAAGTCCCTCCTCTTCTGAAACATGACCCCTTCGACCTGCTGATTACCGACCTGCGCATGCCCGGTTTAAGCGGGATGGATTTAATACGGGAGGCTAAAACGATCGACCCGGATATGCCGGTAATCGTCATAACCGCCTACGGTTCTTCCCAATCGGCCGAAGAAGCGATCGCCGAGGGGGCCTATGACTACATCACCAAGCCCTTTCGAAAAGATCAAATCATCATTACCATCAATCGGGCTATGGAATGGCATGCCATGAAAAAGGAATTGGCGGCCCTTAGGGCGCAACACCGACCGGACTCCCGGTAAAGGGGATACCGTAAATACCGGAGGTTTTATACCCATCCAAGCCATGGCTCTCCCAGTTCTTCATAAATCCCTCAGACGAAGGAACCTGTTTATCGGGGTGGTCGCCTTCCTGACCATCTTTCTCCTGGCCGGGGTCTTTATCATCGGAATGATTATGTCCCGCCAGATGAAGGACATCGTCAGCGAACAGATCAACCAGCAGCAATTAGGTCTCAGCCGGTTGATCGCCGCCCGTCTGGAAGACAGCTTTAGTTTAATCAGTAAAGAATTGATGGTCATCAACCTTTCGCCGTCTCTTCAAGAGGCTCACCCTTCCAACTGGGTCAAGCGTATGAGAATTACCCTGCTCAATTTGGAAGAGTACGGGGCGGAGGAAATCCGCCAGATTAATGCCCGGGGCGATGAAGTGCGGATGCTGAACAAGGCCGGGACCGCTTCTGTTTCCCGGGGACGTTTTGGCGAAGACGGTTATTTCATCTGGGCGAAAGACCCAAGCAACAAAGGAAAAATTTATTTTGGCGACATCCTGAACGGCCTGGATGAGAAAGGTCACATCATCGGTCGGCTCTATCTGGCCATTCCCCATTATCGTACCCCTTCTGAAGGAGGGAACGGAGGGGAATTTTCCGGGGTCCTCCTCTTGGTGGTGAATGTCACCCGACTGGTGGAAAAATTTACGGCCAACGTCCAGTCCGGGAAAACCGGCTACTCCTGGGTCATCGATAATAAAGGGCAGTTTCTGTTCCATCCCGAAAAAGAATTTGTCGGGGAAAACGCCTTCGCCATCCGGGAGAAGAGAGAGCCCAAAATATCCTTTGATGCCATCAACCGGATACAGAAAGAAAAAATGCTGACCGGTCAGGAGGGAACGGGACTTTATTACTCCGGATGGCACAGAGGAATAAAAGGAAATATCAAAAAATTAATTGCCTATTCGCCGGCCTTTTTATCCCGGAAGGATCCGGTCAAATTCTGGTCCGTTGCCGTTGCCGCCCCGACCAGTGAAGTCGAAGGGGTCATCCACTCCTTATATCTGCGGCAAATATACTTTCTGCTGATTATGGTCATTGCCCTGATCTCCGGGGGTATGGGGCTTATCCTTTCCGAATTACGGTATGGAAAATCCATGCAGCAGGAAGTCCAAAGGGCCGTCGCCGATCTCAAGGAATCGGAAGAGCGAAATAAATATCTGATTGAAAGTGCCGAAGACATTATCGTCACCCTCAATGAGGAAGGGAAAATTTATTCGATCAATCCCTATGGGGCCGCTCAATTTAACACCATATCGGCCAAGTTAATAGGCCGCAACTGGCTGGATCTTTTCGATCCGGACAGCGCCTCCCTCCAAAGGAGTCTCCTGAAAAGGGTATTTGTCACCAAGAAAAGTAAAAGTCTTGAATACCAGGCGGTTATCGGCGACAAGGAATATTGGCTTCACGCCAACTTCAAACCCCTGCTGGATGCCAAGGAGAATATCCTTTCCGTATTGGGAATCATCCGAAATATTACTGAAAGCAAATTAGTGGAACACCAGTTGGCCAATACGGAAAAACTGGCTTCCCTGGGATCCCTGGCCGCGGGAGTGGCGCATGAGATCAATAACCCCTTGGGAATTATTCTTGGTTTTACCGATCTTCTCCTGGAAAAAACCAAACCCGGATCTCCGGAGATGACCATGTTGCAGACTATGGAACGACAAGGGCTGCAATGCAAAAAGATCGTCGAGAATCTGCTGAGCTTCGCCCGGATTCCTGAAAAATCCGTCGAGTTTTCCAGGGTCAATGACGACCTGGAAAAAGTCCTGGCCGTGGTTCAAAACACCCTGCTCATGCGCAAGATAACCCTGGAAAAAAGGCTTCAATCCGACCTGCCGGAAGTCCGCGCCGACTCCCGGCAGCTCCAGCAGGTTTTCTTAAATATCATCAATAACGCCATCGATGCCATGGGAAAGGGGGGCGGAGAGTTGACGATTACCACCCAAATGGCCAAGGAACCCAGTCATTTGGAAATCTTTTTCCAGGACACGGGTGACGGTATTCAAGAGGAGTATTTGGGAAAGATATTCGACCCCTTCTTTACCACCAAAGGGGTCGGTAAAGGGACCGGGCTGGGTCTTTCGGTCAGCTATGCCATTATCACCAAGTTTGGCGGGATGATCTCGGTGGCGGAAAGTAAACCCTTTCAAAAGTTTCCGGGGAATTCCGGAACAACTTTCAAAATTACCCTGCCGGTAAGACAAGAGAATTAAAGGAGGAAATTATGGCCGAACGGATCTTGATCGTGGATGACGAGTTGGATATGCTGTTATTATTAAAAATGATTTTAACCGAAAAGACTCCTTATGAAATAGTGACTACGCCTAATCCTCTGGAAGTGGAACAATTGTTTCAAGAAAAGGCCTTCCAGTTGGTCATAACCGACTTAAGCATGCCCGGGATGGATGGAATTGAATTGATCGGGGTGGTTAAAAAATTGGACCCCCTGGTTCCGGTGATTATCATTACGGCCTATGGAAGCATTGAATCGGCCATCGAGTCCACTAAGAAAGGGGCCTTTGATTTTATCACCAAACCTTTCCGTAAAGAACAGATCATCTTAACCATTGAAAAGGCCCTGGAATTCCGAAGGATCCAGATAGAGAATATTCAGTTTAAGGAAGCCGAAAAAAAAGAGACCTGGTTGGATCAAGGCTCCTTTGACCTTCCCTATGAGCAGGCCAAAGATAAGGCTCTGGACCGATTCAAGCGCCACTATGCCCGAAAACTCCTGGAGCGTCATGGGGGGGATTTGGCCAAAGCGGCTCAAGAGGCCGGATGGACCGTGGAGGAAATGAAGGGGTTGGCGGGAGAAAAATAAAAATGGGAATCCGGTGTTTTTCAATGGTTGGCAGGATCCGGGTCCCCGCATAGACGAGAATGACGATTTTTTATTCAACCAGGTAACGACTAACGAGCGGACCGAACCATTTTTGAAAGCCCTATGAACCTTTCCAGGATATTCTCCATGCGCAGTTTCTTAAAAAAGGGCCAGGGGAAAGAACCTTCCCTGCAAGAGAGGTTCCGTGCCTTTCAAGCCCTCCTTCAGGCCAACAACGGGGCCTTGGAGTTAATGGGGGATATGGAAGAAAAATACGCCAGCGGGGAATACCTGTTTGACCGCCAGTACATCCGGGCCAGTTACGGTGCCTTACGGGGCAAGGTCTTTGAAATGATCGAGGCCTTGAATAAAATGGTCCCCCATCGTTTCCATCCTCTCTATGAGGTTTTTGAAGCCGTGGATCAAAGGGTTCAGCGAAAGGTCTTCGGCCGGAAAGAGATCCCCGAATCCCCTTTTACCTTCTCTCTGGGCGAGATTACCCGGGAAATGACCGAACAGGTGGGCGGGAAAAATGCCAATCTCGGGGAAATCCGCAACCGGGTCGGGCTTCCCGTCCCGGAAGGGTTTGCCATCACTTCTTATGCCTACAAGGTCTTCATCGAAGAAAACCATCTGGAGGAGAAAACCCGTAAACAATTGGAGTCATTAGGCGGCAGTGACCTGGAAGCTATTGCCCTGGCCAGCAAAAAAAT
>JACRBX010000219.1 GCA_016219225.1 Deltaproteobacteria bacterium | reverse complement strand
TCTGGGCAGTGGAGGAATATCCTGCCGCCTTTCGAAGCCTGGCAGACGACCCACCCCGGCCACGCCGGGGAACTGGCCCGGAGGGCTATTGACCTTGGCTTTACCACCATTGCCGTCCACGGAGGTGATGGTACGATCAATGAAGTGGTCAACGGGCTTTTAAAACACTCTGCCAATAGGGTTCCATTGGCCCTTCTGCCGAATGGGACCGGGGCCGACCTGGTACGCTCCCTGGGCATTTCTCATAACCTTTCCCAGGCCGCCCGGCAGGCCCTTCAGGGTTTTGCTCAGCCCATTGATATCGGCCAATGCGAATTTATCGATCTTAAGGGCCAGGTGGCGCAGCGTTATTTTGCCAATGTAACCGATGTGGGTTTTGGTGGAGATCTGGTCCGCTACGTAAACAGCCATTCAAAAAGGCTGGGAGGAAAGTTAAGCTTTTTAAAAGGGCTTTTGGTGACCCTGTTCCGTTATTATAATAAACGGGTTCTTGTAAACCTTGATGATCAGGAAGAATTTGAAATGGTGGCCAGTTCCATTGTGATAGCCAACGGGCAATATTTCGGCGGAGGCATGTGGGTGGCCCCTGAAGCCCGATTGACTGACGGGATTTTCGAGGTGGTGATGGTGGGCGATGTATCGAAACTGGATGTCCTGGCCAACACAAAACGTCTCTATCAGGGGACCTTGGCCGAACACCCCAAGGTAAAAACCGCCAAGTCCAGAATCGTTTCCTTCACCTCCGAAGAAGAAGTCCTGATCGACCTTGACGGGGAACTGGTCGGGCGTTTACCGGCCCGTTTCCAGATCCTGCCCCAAAGGCTTTCCGTGATTTATTAATTGAAAACACCCCCTGATGGCCGTCAGCCCTGAAAAACAAAAAGCCTTGCAAGAAACCCTGCAAAAACTGGGTATCCGGGAAGAGGATGTGGCCGAACACTTTACACGGTCCCAAGGGGCCGGCGGACAGAAGGTCAATAAAACTTCCTCAGCGGTTTATCTGAAGCACCTTCCCACCGGGCTGGAAGTCAAGATGCAAAAAGAGCGCTCCCAGGCCTTGAACCGTTTTTTGGCCTGGCGGCTCCTGGCCGAAAAAGTCGAAGCGCTTCAAGACGGGAAAAGCCTCCATCGGCAGCAAGCAGAAAAAATCCGCAGGCAAAAAAATCGCCGGATGCGGAGGGGAAAATTGAAAAGTCAACCTTGATGTTAATACTACAGCGACATTTTTCCCATCATTCCCGAATGTCTTTATCGGGAATCCAGGTTTTCATGAGAATGAGAAAACCAAAATCCCTGGATTCCGGCTTAAAGCCTGCCGGAATGACGGTTAAGGGGACGCATTAGTAAAAAATACGCTGTATTATTAAGGATTACTCGTTAATCGTTTTAACGAGCAACCTGTAACCAGTAACGAGCAACGATCTGCCTATTCCAACACAAACTCTTTTTCTTTAAACAATCGCAGGCAGGCTTCCACCGCCACCGGATCATAAAGAACGCCTTTCTTTTCTTCAATCTCTTGCAAGGCCACCTCTATCCCATGGGCCGGCCGGTAAGGTCGGTGGGAGGCGATGGCTTCGACTACATCGGCCACCGCCAGTATGCGGGCTTCGAAAAGGATTTCTTCCACTGTAAGCCCCTGAGGGTACCCGGTGCCATTGATCCGTTCGTGATGTTGAAGGACAATCAGGGCCACCGGCCAGGGAAAATCGATATTTTTCAAAATGTCGTAACTCACTTCCGGATGGGCCTTTATAAGGGCGAATTCCAGATCGGTCAGCCGGGTGGGTTTGCTTAAAATCTCGGCCGGGATGGAAATTTTGCCCAGGTCATGGACGATCCCGGCCATGTGGATGCCCTCTATCCGGTCTTTTGACAGACCCACCTCCTGGGCGATGGCCCGGGCCAGGTCAGCCACCCGGCGCTGATGACCGGCAGTATAGGGGTCCCTGGTCTCTACGGTCGTGGCCATGGCCTCGATGATCCCTCCCATGGCCTTTCGCAGGTTATTCAGGGTTTGTTGTCTTTCTTCTTCTGCCTGAACGCGTTTGGTGATGTCCGTTAATATCCCCCGAAGCCCCACAATTTTTTCTCCCTGGACAATCCGAAAACTTGAAAAACGGATCCAGCATATTTCGCCGGATTTTTTAACGAATCGATACTCGTGGGGTTCGACCTGGCCGGAAACGATTTTCTGATAGCCTTCTGAAATATAATGGAGATCTTCCGGATGGACAAATTCCCTAAAGTTTCGGCCGATTATTTCCGAGGGACGATAACCTAACAGGGACTCCACCGGAGGGCTGATATAAGTAATGTTCCCGTTTGTATCACAAACAAAGAGGATGTCGTTTATGTTTTCGACCATATCCCGGTACCGTTCTTCGGATTCACGCAGGGCTTCCTCCCGTTGTTTATCCTCGGTGATGTCCGATATAATGTGCACGGCACCTATCAAACGGCCGGAGGCTTCAAACAAAGGATCCACCGTCACGTCTACCCAGCGATCCCCTAACTGCAACGACGTGCTTTCCCTTTGTCCGCTGGTTTGCATGCGAGCAATCGGGCATCTCTCGATAGGCGTTGAAATGTTATGGACCAGTTTAAAACAGTGGTGGCCTAAGATCTCGGCAGCAGGTTTGTTAAGCAAGCGGGTGGTGGCCAGGTTGCACTCCAGGATCTTTCCATCCAGGTCCAGGATACAGACACTGTCATTGATGGCATCGAAGGTGGTTTGCCACCTTTGTGCAAATTCTCTTAAGGATTCCTCCGCCTTTCGACGTTCCTGTCGAACGGCGGCTTCCCGCAATTC
>JACRBX010000218.1 GCA_016219225.1 Deltaproteobacteria bacterium | reverse complement strand
CCGTCTCGATCCGGAAACCCGCTTCGTTATTGTCGGGGATGCCAGTATGGCCCCTTATGAATTGATGGGCACCGATGGGTCCATCTATGTGGGGGAGCGCTCCGGAAGACCCAGTCTGGAGAGGTTGAAGTTCATTGCCCATACCTTTCCCCACGCCCTTTGGATCAACCCGGTTTTGGCCGATGAATGGAATTATACGCGGACCATCATGCAAATCCGTGAGATCTTTCCCATGTTTGAACTGACCCTGGACGGGTTGGAAAAGGCAGTCACCCATATGATGACCAGGCATTAGCTGATTTTGGATTTCAGATTTTGGATTTCGGAATTTGATAAGAATCCGAAAATGCTTTGCAGGAGGGATCGGTTCCATGGATGAAAAGATAAAAGGGGGCATGAAGGGTTTTTTTGAACGTCTGGGATTAAAAGAAGAACCCATGGGGATGTTTTTTACGGAACATAAGCCAGAGGAGGGGTTTTCCCCCAAGCCGGGTAAAATGCCGACCAGGGAGATGGAAGTCAAGGGCGAGATCAACTGGGGCGCTTTGTTTGAGGATTTTTCTTGTGTAATGGGGAATATCTGGCGGGCCCGGCGGAAAGGGACGATCGCCTATTTTGACCGGGAACGATTCGGCTGCCTGGGTGGGGCTTTCTATTTGGGTTTCTTAAAACCTCAATTGGAATTCATTACCTATTATGTGTCCACCGGGATTCCCAATCAGGTCCAGGGAGAGCATTACCTGGAATCCCCGGAGGTCACCCGCCGTTTCTTTGAGACCATCGACCCCAGACCGGCCCCGGCCCGTTATTGTGTCTTCAAATCCCTCAGCCACTTCACAGCACAAAATGAACAACCGGAATTGATCATTTTTTTCGCTCGCGGGGAGGTCCTCTGTGGTTTAAATCAGTTGGCCACTTTTGTCACTAACGATTTTGAGGCCGTCTCTTCTCCTTTCGGGGCTGGATGCTCCAATATGGTTTCCTGGCCTCTGCGCTACCTCGCTGCCGGGAAACTCAAAGCAGTCCTGGGGGGCTGGGACCCTTCGGACCGCAAGTTTTTAAAACCGGATGAGCTTACTTTTACCGTCCCTTATGAAATGTTTGATCGGATGGTTCGGCGCTGGCCCGAGTCTTTTTTGAAGACCTCAACCTGGGAGATCGTCAGAAAGAAGATCGACCGCAGCCGCCGTATCTGGGGAGAAGAATAGGAGATTGAGGGTATGAGGGGTTGCAAGGCTGTCAATAATGATCGATAGGGAATATCTTTTGGAAGAGGGGAATTCATCTGAGGTCGAAGACTTGGTAAAAAAATCTCTCGAGCACCTGCTTGAGGAGATCCATTCTCCTGCCGCAATGGAGGAGGTCTGGGCCGATTGGCAGTCCAAGCCTATTTATCAGGACTTGATCAGGCATTGGCCGGATTGGAATAAGGCTCACAGGGAGAGCCGTTGGGAGGCCCTGTGCCGGGAGTTGGAAAAAGCAGCCTATGGCACCCGTCCATTCTGCCTGCGTTGCGGAGAATGCTGCCGGAAAGGGAGCCCCACCCTTTACTTGGAGGACCTGGACATACTCAAAAGGGGAATCATTAAAAGGACGGAACTCATCACCTTACGTTCAGGTGAAATCGGGTTTTCAAATGACGTCCAGGACCTTATGCTGATCACGGAGGAACGGATTAAAGTAAAGGAAAAACCAGGAGGCCGGGAATGTCTCTTCCTCGAAACAGCGACCAATGGCTGCAGGATTTATGAAGATCGCCCCCTCCAATGTCGGGTCATGGAATGCTGGAACCCGGATCAATATGAGGAGTTGAATTCCAAAAAATATCTTTCACGAAAAGAACTGCTCAACCCCGAGGATCCCTTGTGGCCGGTCATCGAATCCCACAACCAACGCTGCGCCCTTCCCCGGCTTCAGAAGGCCCTGAGCCGGCTGAAAAGAGGTTTTGCCGACGTCCAGGAGGAGGCCGTCGATATTCTTCTGTATGATCATCATATCCGAGGATTCATAGAAGAGAAATATGAAATAGGCCGGGAAAATCAGCTTTTATTGTTCGGACGACCCCTATTGGACCTCCTTCTTTCCTTTGGCTTTCAGATAGACAAGGGAGCGGATCAACATTTCCATCTATCACCAATCCATCCCTTGAACCCGTGAAAACATAGTCGTTTCATGAATCGCCTCCCCCTTCCGCCTTTAAAGGCCCTGAGTCAGAACTTCTTGAGAAACCCAGCTATGGCCCGGAAATTAGTCGATCGCCTTGCCGTGACCGCTTCGGATTCGGTAGTGGAATTGGGGGCCGGCCAGGGGGCCATGACTTTTTTCCTGGCTGAACGGGCGGCCAGGGTTTGGGCGGTAGAAATTGATGCCGGTCTTGCCGATCGATTGAAGGAACAGGTTAGAATATCCGGTAAAAGAAACATCGAAATTTTGCACCAGGATATATTGAAGACCGACTGGAATGAATGGTACGATAGGATTGCCGCCCCTTTTTTTGTGGTCGGAAATCTCCCTTATCACATTTCGACGCCCATTTTATTTAAGTTGATTGAAAATAGACCCCTGCTGAAAGGGGCCTATGTCATGCTTCAGAAAGAGGTAGCCGATCGACTTATGGCCCAAGCCGGGACAAAAGAATATGGGGTCATGGCCATCCTGATCGGCTACTATGCCAAGATCAGGTCTTTAATGCACCTGGCCCCCAGTTCTTTTTTCCCGCGGCCCAAGGTCGCCTCGACTTTTATCGAACTCCTTTTTCGAGAGGAGCCGACGCCAAGGATAGAAGACGAAAAATTATTTCAATGGGTTGTCCATGGGGCCTTCGGCCAGCGCCGGAAGCAGATAAAAAATGCTTTAACGGCCGATGGCCGGTTTCCGGTCTCCCTGATTGTGAAGGCCCTGGAATTGAGTCAAACCAATCCCCAATGCCGGGGAGAAACCTTGACCATTGCCCAATTTGTTTCCTTGTCCAATATATTGGCCGGATTACAAAGCGCCTTGGTGTAAGTTGCCCGGTTTTTCACAAGAGTTTTGATTTCAACCTATTGTCAGGCAGGATGCCCGACCTATTTTAACCACATCTAAACATTTGCAAGCGGTTCAAAGGTGGTTATAATAGTTCGGACGGGATTTAGAGCCGATCAACATTGATGACTATGTAAAAAGTCTCCCGGGTCGTCACCCCGGCGAACCCCGGATCAGAGCCTGCCCCGGACTTGATCCGGGGTCCGGGGCAGGTGTCGGGGTCCTGAAAAAATTGAAAAGACTGGATTCCGGCTTTCGCTGGAATGACGTGATGCGAGTTTTGGCGACTTTTTACATGTTCATCAACATTGGTTGGCCGGCAAAAAAAATAATAAGTTTCTGTTGGGGAACTCAAAGAGGAGAAGGATATGGTTGATAGTTGTCCGGGGGAAAAATTTCGAGAAGGGGTAGTTACTCCTTCGGCTTGTGATACGATTAATGAAGAGATAATCCGACAAAAAATCCTGGGCCTTTTATTGGGAGAGAAGGGATATCTTTTGGAAGATATTGAAGAAGAGGTGCCATTTGACTTAGAAACCGACCGGGAGGTTTTTAAACTCAAGGTTTCTTTTGTGGTTCGAATTAATGGCCGGCGTTTGGTGGTAATTAAATGCGGGCCGGGTTCAATCCTGGCCCGGGAACGGGCCGCTTTATCTCTTTCCCGGCTTTTTTCAGAATACCAACCCCCTTTAACCATAGTTACCAACGGGGTTGAAGCTGCCCTCCTGAATACCTTGACCGGAGAAACCCTGGATTGCGGATTATCCGCCATACCCGCTAAAAAACAACTCCTCTCCCAACTGGAAGACCTGAAATTTCTCCCCTTGCCGGAGAAACGGGTTAAACTGGAAAAACAGATTCTCTCGGCTTTTGAAGCCCTGGGAATTCATGGGGAATGTCATTGAAGAAGTGACGGGTGTCGAGGCTTCTATATTTCTTGATACCCGTCACTCGTCACTGCATTTCATCTTTGTTCCCCTATATATCCGGCTCGATTTTGGATCAGGTTATTGATCTCCGACTTATGGGCTATCATAAAATCCATGATTTGTTTCGAGTGGAAGATAAGGGCGGTCGGGTCATGGGCCTTGATTTCTTCTGACTTAAGGAGCATCTGGTTTTGATAAAGAAAGGATATGATGGCATCTTCGGCATCCAGTTCCACCTTAAAATGGTTTTTTAAGAAGTCCAGCCAATAGCCGAATTCCTGGGAGTGATCCAAATGTTCAGCGGGGATTCCAGTCTCCAGCCCCATCTGTTTATAGGTTCCGGGCTGTTGTCCTGAGCCTTTGATATAATCCAGGACATGAGCTATCTGATGAATCAGGGTGGAATCCTGGATTTTGGGTGTAATGGCCAGATAGAGATGATTGGGGTCGACTTCTCTGGTCTTATAGACATTGACCATGATACCGGCACTGTTAGTCAGGGTTTGAACCGGGATGTCCTGGCCGGAAAACCCTAAATGGCGATAATCCCCCAAGTCTATACATTTAATGCTCAAAGAATTGTCCAGCAACCCTTCCTGGCTTAAGGCTTCTATCATTTCTTTGGAACGCCCGTAATAGACCTGAGGAAGACTAAAGATCTGTTGCCCGGCCTCATGGTGTAAGGGTTCATTCTTCCGTAGAAATAATTCCCCTTCCCGGCCTAAGTGGCATTTCTTAAATTTTTGTCCGCTTCCACAAGGGCAGGGATCATTACGACCGGCCTTAAACATTTTTGCTCCTCCGGATGGATATTCTTCCATTACCCCTAAAATCCTTAATCTTCAATAATGTCGCATTTTAAGGCGTCATAGGACCAGACCGGCAGGGGGCCTTCTTCGCCATTTGACGGGTTATATCTGTGCCGGTAGGAAGCATTGGCTTTCATGGTCTTCATGGTCCAGTCCCAGCCCCGGACAAAATAAGGACATTCATCATTGAAGCAAATATATTGAAATTCCGTCCCCCAGGTGGAAGCCGCGGGGGTCTTCCATTTTTTCATCTTCTGCCCGCAATGGGGACAGGTGGTTTTTTTTTCGTCCATTATTTGGATGCCCCTTCCATTACAATCTTGATACCTTGGTCTCGAGGTGTTTTTAACATAATGGGTATTCTTGATTTTGTCAAGGATGGACCGCCCCAGGAGCGTCTTAGCTCCTAAATTTAATCCTTTAAGCTTGACAAAGTCTTCATCGGTAATTAGATTTAGGATAAATTTTCGCCCAATATTTTAAGATTTAAGAGTTTAACATGACTATAGTTCTGACTCAAAGGGGTCGTTCCGTTTTAAATGCTATCATCAGGGATTATATTGAGACGGCCGAACCGGTCGGTTCCCGGGCCATATCCAAAAAAAATGATATCCGGTTGAGTCCGGCCACTATTCGGAATATCATGGCCGATCTGGAAGACATCGGGTTGATCACCCATCCGCATGTCTCAGCCGGTAGGGTGCCCACTGAAACAGGGTTGCGTTTTTACATTAATTCCATTCTGGAACTCCGCCCTTTGGCCGAAGCAGAAAAGCTGAGGATTCAAAATTACTTAAGAGAAAGCAACCAGGAAGTGGAAGAATTGTTAAAAACCACCTCCAAAATGTTAGCCGTTGTGACCGAACAGGCCGCCGTCGTTTCCCGGCCCAAATCCTCGGCAACCGTTTTTAAACATATAGAATTTATCCGCCTGCGAGACAATCTGGTATTAATGGTCCTGGTTACTGAAGCCGGTTTAGTTCAGAATAAGATCATTGAAATCGAGGACAACCTGTATCAACCCGAATTGGATCGATTAACCCAGTACCTGAATGAATTACTCAGTAACCTGACCCTGGAACAGGTGAAACAAAAAATATTGGATGAAATGAAAAAAGACAAGGATGACTTTGATGCCTTGTTGTCCAGGGCCCTGGAAATTTCCAACCAGGCCTTTGAGGAGGAATCGGTCGGTGAGGTGTATATTGAAGGCCGGACCAATCTGATGCAGTATCCGGAATTCAGTCAGATCGAAACCTTAAGGGATCTTTTTAAGGCCTTTGAAGAGAAAAGCATTTTAATCCGACTCCTGGAAAAAAGCATTAATGCCAGCGGTATTCAAATCTTTATCGGTTCGGAAACCCAGATCAATGAGATGGGAGGGTGCAGCGTCATCACCGCCTCTTATACCAAAGGAGATTATCCCATAGGAACTTTGGGGGTCATCGGGCCGACGCGGATGAATTATGATCGGGTGATCCCGATCGTCGACTATACGGCCAAGATGGTCAGCCAAATTTTGGAGAAGAAGAGCTGATTCTTAATAAATTAAAAAATAAGATATAAAGTGAGGGAAACCCTTTGACCCATATCAAGGTAACGGAAGAACCAATCAAACCAAAAAATACGGAAACAACGGAAGGGCCGGCCGACCCGGCCGAAAAAGAAAATAAATCGGATTTGGAGACCAGGTTTCAAGAAAAAGAAAAAGAGGCCAAAGAACATTACGACCGTTATCTTCGCTTATCGGCCGAGTTGGACAATTATAAAAAGAGGGCGGAAAAGGAGAAAAACGAGGCCTACAAATTCGCTATTGGAAGTCTATTAAAAGAATTGCTTCCGGTAATGGATAATCTGGAACGGGCCATGGAACATGGCCGTGAGACGGAAGACCCTAAAGCCCTTCTTGAAGGAGTGGAGATGACCTACAAGGGGTTTTGGTCGGTCCTGGAAAGACACGGGGTTACCCAAGTTGAGGCCCTGGGAGAAGAATTTGATCCCAACCATCATGAGGCGGTTATGGTTCAGGAGGATGCCCAAAAACCACCCGGTGTGGTCATAGCCCAGTTGCAGAAGGGTTATCGTTTACATAAACGTCTGGTCCGGCCGGCCATGGTGGTCGTTTCCAAGAAACCGGAAATTAATCCCGATGAAGACCCCGAAGCTTAACTTTAGAAAAAAGACCGAATGGGTTCGGTTACGATTTATATAATCAAAGGAGGAAAAGATGAGTAAAATTATTGGAATTGATTTGGGGACCACCAATTCTTGTGTGGCCATTATGGAAGGTGGAGACCCGAAGGTGATTGCAAATGTGGAGGGGAGCCGTACCACCCCCTCGGTCGTTTCCGTCACGGACAACAATGAACGGCTGGTCGGTCAGGTGGCCAAACGACAAGCCATTACCAATCCGACCAATACCGTCTATGCGGTTAAACGGCTGATCGGGCGTAAATATGATGCCCGGGAAGTCCAGGATGATATCCATATCCTTCCCTATAAGATCATCAAAGCCCAGAACGGGGATGCCCATATCGAGATCCGGGGGAAAGAGTACAGCCCGGCCGAGATCTCTTCTATGATTCTGACGAAGATGAAACAAACGGCCGAAGAATACCTTGGGGAAAAGGTGACCGATGCGGTCATTACCACACCGGCCTACTTCAATGACAGTCAGCGGCAGGCCACCAAGGATGCCGGACGGATCGCCGGCTTGAATGTCCAGCGGATCATCAATGAACCGACGGCAGCCGCTTTGGCTTACGGACTGGATAAAAAGAAGGATGAGAAGATTGCCGTCTTCGATCTGGGGGGCGGGACCTTTGATATCTCCATCCTCGAAATCGGGGAGGGGGTCTTTGAAGTCAAGTCTACCAACGGCGATACCCACCTTGGCGGGGAAGATTTCGACTTAAGGGTTATCGATTATCTGGCGGCTGAGTTCCGAAAGGATCAGGGCATCGATTTGAGGAGCGATAAAATGGCCCTCCAACGCCTGAAAGAGGCCGCGGAAAAGGCCAAGATGGAGTTGTCCACTTCCATGGAAACGGACATCAATCTCCCTTTTATTACTGCCGATGCCAGCGGCCCCAAACATCTGAATCTGAAACTTTCCCGGGCCAAGCTGGAGATGCTGGTCGAAGACCTCATTGAAAAGGTGGTCCCACCCTGCCGGATGGCCCTCAAGGACGCCGGCCTTACGGCCGACCAGATCCAGGAAGTCATTCTGGTTGGGGGCATGACCCGGATGCCCAAAGTCCAGCAGAAGGTCAAGGAACTCTTCGGCCGGGAACCGCACAAAGGGGTGAATCCGGACGAAGTGGTAGCCATCGGGGCTGGTATCCAGGCCGGCGTTTTAAAAGGGGATGTGAAAGATGTCCTGCTCCTGGACGTGACCCCATTGTCGTTGGGGATCGAGACTCTGGGCGGGGTCCATACCAAATTGATTGAGAAGAATACCACCATTCCAACCCGGAAGAGTCAGATTTTCTCTACGGCCGGCGATAATCAGCCGGCGGTTTCGATCCATGTGCTCCAGGGGGAACGGGAGATGGCTGCCGACAACAAGACCCTCGGGCGTTTTGAATTGACCGGTATCCCACCCGCCCCCCGGGGCCTGCCACAAATCGAAGTCACCTTTGATATCGATGCTAACGGGATTGTCCATGTGTCGGCCAAGGATTTGGGGACGGGCAAGGAACAGTCCATCAAGATAACGGCCTCCAGCGGATTGAGTGAAGAAGAGATCAAAAAGCTGGTCAAAGATGCCGAAATGCACGCCGAAGAGGACAAAAAGAAAAAGGAGCTGGCGGAAGCCCGCAATCACGCCGACACCCTGATCTATTCAACGGAAAAAACCGTAAAGGAGTTGGGAGACAAGGTAGAAAGCGGCCTTAAAACGGAAATTGATACGGCCATAGAGCGGTTGAAGAAGGCCATGGAAACCACTGATGCCGGTGAAATAAAGCGGCTGTCGGATGAGTTGACCCAAAATTCACATAAGCTGGCTGAAAAGATGTATTCCCAGGCCAGCCAGCAAGGGCCTGGCGGTGATGCCGGACCGGAGCACGGGGCCGGCGGTCCATCGGGCGGAAAGAAGGCGGATGAGGATGTGGTCGATGCCGATTTTGAAGAAGTAAAATAAAGTTCCCTTTAACCATTTAAATTAAAATCCCCTGTTGCTCCATTATCCGGAGTGGCAGGGGATTTTTTAATTAGTTACATATAGCCTGGATTCCCGCCTGCGCAGAGATTTTAACGTAGTTATTGTTTTTACATTTATAGTCTTACGAATTAGTACTACAGCGTATTTTTTTGCTAATGCGCCCCTTAACCGTCATTCCGGCATGCTTTAAGCCGGAATCCAGGGACTTTGGTTTTCTGATTTTCTGGAAAAAACTGGATTCCCGATAAAGACATTCGGGAATGACGGGAAAAGTGTCGCTGTAGTATTAGAAAGTATTCGAGACAATTGATTAACTCGAAATGTTTTTTGTAAAATAAAATATGGCGGTAATTTCTGAAGCTTGGTTTTAGCCGAAACCTGGGAACCTCTAAAAATAGGCCATTTCGAATCATATTTTTTGGAAAACCGCCATAATTAATTTGACACGATTATTGCATAATTGTTTACGAATAAAGGAAAAGCCAGACTAAATGTAAAATAAAAAGTCCCTTTAATATCTCTGCCTGCGCGGGAATGACGAGTTTTTACGAGACTATCATAATCTATTTCGGTGGCAGGGTTTGGACAAAGGCCCGGGCCTGTTCGAGCCATTTGGTCAGCTTATCTCCTTTGAATCCGGATTCCTCGACCATCACCCAGCCCGGCATGGGCCGGCCGGTGATGTCGAATGGCCGGACCCCGGCTTTCCGGAGGGCGGTGGCCGCCGCCTCTGTTCCCAAACGGAGGATCAAAAAATCCTTGTAGACCCCACAGAACATATTCCCATTCATCAGGTGGCAGACGCCGCCGAACATTTTTTTTCGATCCACATGAGACCAACCCGCTACAAGGGCTGCAATTTGCGAATCCAGCTTTTCATTATAAGCCATGGAAGACTCCCTTGATTACAGGTATAAGGCACATCTTTTATTTTAACGTGATCGCCTTCTCCGGACACATCTCCTGGCAACAGAAGCAGGTAATGCAGGTGTCGGCGTCTACTTGGGGCAGGTTGTCTTCGTTCAGGACTAAAGCCGACACCGCACAATGATCGATGCAGGTGCCGCAGGCGGTGCAGGCTTCCGGATCGACCTGGGGCCGCAGCCTGGTCCGGCTTTCCATAAACTCCCTTACAGCCGTATTGCCGGAAATCGCTTCGCCTCCCAGGGGAGGAAGTTTGAAGCCGGGAATAGGTTTCATTTCTCCCTCGACTTCAATCGTCGACAGGTCGTAGTCGCCTAATCCCGTCTCCCTGGCCTTTTGCAGGAACCGCAGCCGTCCCGGATCGCAACCCATCATAAAGGCCATAACCGCATCCAGGGCCACGGCATTATCGGAGGCCAGAATCAGGCCGATATCCCGTAGGTCCGGTGAAGCCGGCCCATTGCCCTCCATCCCGACCACGGCATCTATGATGAACAGGTCTGGCACCCGGAGCCGAAAGACGTCGACCAGCAATTCATGGAACCGTTTCGGAGCGCCGGCGGCCTTGTGCAGGTTGGCCTTCTGTGCCCCAGGCAAAAACCCATAGCTGTTTTTAATGGCTCCGCTGATGACGGTCAGACCATGGGTCTTGAATTTCGGCAGACTGATGATGATATCCGCCTCCAAAACCGCTTTGGAAAGGCTCACCCTGGCCATGAATTCGGGATTGAAATCGACGGGCCGGGAATCGTTTCCGATATTTTGATAATATCCTTTGGCAGCTTCCATCAGGCCTGTTTTTTTGAAGGAAGCCTCGTTTTCTCCGTAGCTGAAAACCCCTGGATTGTCACCCACTATAATGGAAGCGGTACCCATGGATTCCACTTTTTCCACCACGGTCATGAGGACGGCCGGATGGGTGGTGATGCCTTCCCTGGCCTCCGAGCCCCGAAGGACATTGGGTTTGATCAGGACCTTTTTCCCCGAAATATTCAAAGGGAAAAGTTCAAAGGCCCGGTCTACGGCCCGGCGGACATGGTCATAATCCGCCGGATGGATCATTACTTTTGACATGGTAGCCACCTCCAACGATGAATGGTGAAAGACCGTTAATACCTTTTTTTTATGCCTTGACCACCTTGCGTACCTTACTGGGTGCCGCCAGGGAGATAAACAGGCAGGAAAGGACAAGACCGATAAAGGAAAGGAAGATGGCCAGGGAATAATTTCCCGTTAAATCGTGTAGCCAGCCGGGCAAAAATGACCCCATGGCCCCTCCTATCCCTCCGCCGATGCCCATCATGGAGAAGATGAGACCGAAGGAATTTCCCAGGAAGATATCGGCGCTGACCGAGGGGAAAAGCGGGGCGGCCGCACCATAACCCAACCCAAAGAAGATGGCGAATAAAAAGGGCATAGGCCCTTGTACCTGGCTGACGATCATCAAACAGAGCAACCCCAGGGCGGTGACGACTCCGGCCAGGTTATTGACCTTTTCCCGTTCGAAACGATCGGAGAGAGAGCCGAACAGGATTTTCCCCCCGGCACTGGCCAGGCCTAAAATCCCGAAGTAATAGGCGGCTGTGGTCCGGCTCAATCCGCTGTCGACCATGGCGGAAATACTGTGCAGAAGAGTTCCCTGATAGACATAAGAACCAAAGGAAAAGCCGGCCACCAGGTACCAGAACCGCTTGGTTTTGAAGGCCTTCCTGAGGGTCCAGTCAACCCCGCTCCACTGGCTGTCGATGATTTTCACCACGCGGGCCGGCTTGGAAAGGGATGGATCGGTATGTAGTCGGTCTCCATCCGGTTGAAGGTGAAGTTCTTGCGGGTTCTTTCTGGAAAAAATAAGATTTAAAGGCCCGATAGAGAAGAAGACCAACCCGGCGAACAACCCATAAGTTGTCCGCCACCCATAAAGGGAAATGAAACTCTCGGCGGCCGGAACCAGAAACAACATGCCGAATCCGATACCGGACATGGCTATACCCATGGCCAGCCCTCTTTTCCGTTCAAACCACTTAGGGATAAAGGCTGAGTGGGAAGAAAATCCCAGAATGCTTATACCTGCACCGGCCAGGACCCCATAGGCTATCTGAAAGTGCCACAGTTCATGGGCCTGGCTGGTTAAAATCAGGGCAAAAGACAGCAGTAGGGTCCCAAAAGGGATGACCCTCCGGGGTCCAAAGCGGTCCTGGAGATAGCCGGCCAATAGGGCCATCAAGGCCTGGGAAATAATGAAGACGGAATAGATGCTGGAGGCGCCGGCCCGGCTCCAGCCGAACTCTTTGATGACGACCAGGAAAAA
The DNA here is from genome assembly GCA_016219225.1 of Deltaproteobacteria bacterium. NCBI lineage: Bacteria > Pseudomonadati > Myxococcota > Myxococcia > Deltaproteobacteria bacterium. Next base: position 9,858 of record JACRBX010000218.1, on the reverse strand, counting down.
AACCGAAAAGGAATACCAGATGCCAAAGGTTATACCCAGAGTAATAAAGGCCAAGACCACGATAACCCAGCCGTAATAGAAAAGGGGGGGGGCGGGGCTTCGATTATTTTTATCAAACATCAATTCAAGATCCTTCTGGGAAATAAAGTTCGGAGTCAGTTTTATGTTTTTCCTTAACCCCCAATCCCTGACTCCTGACCCCTGACCCCATTTTCATGCTTTGTGGTGCCCCGGGACATGAGGGTTTAATATTTAAGTTCAACCCCGTTGTAAATAGCGGCTGTACTGCCAGAGTTTGGACATGGCCCGGGCTGCCCTTTCGGGGGTCGGGAAAATGACCGTTTCCCGGCCTTGGGTGGAAACACCCCGGGTAAAGCTGTTTACCCCGCTTACCATGATCACCGGTTTCTTATAAGCTTCCATAAGGTCCATGATCAGGCGGACATCTTTAAACGCATCCTGTTCTTCTGCCCCTTCAAGGCCGTCCAATAGATTCATCTCTCCTAATTTTTCGAGGACCATGGATCTCTTGACAAGGACTTCCACCCCCTGGGCAATGATCCCATCCACCCCTTTTTCCTGGATAAGGATTTCCAGGGATTTCGACAGGGCCTCCGGATTTAGGGTGGCGGCCATGTCCACAGGATTTCCATGACTCCAATAGGCAGGAAGAATCATGTTCAGTTTTTCTATCGCTCCCTCTGACAGGGGCGGGAGCTCCAGGCCCCATTCACGACAGGCGTCGGCGGCTACCACCCCCCAGCCTCCGCCCCGGGTCAGGATGGCGATCCGGTTTCCCCTGGGCAGGGGGTAATGCAAAAATACCCCGGCGTAATCCAGCAAACCTTCAGTGGTCTCGGCCTCAATGATACCGGCCTGCCGGAAAGCATCCTTAAAAAGACTGTAGTGGCCGGCCAGGGCCCCGGAATGGGATTGGGCCGCCTTGCTTCCCGCATCACTTTTTCCACCCTTGAAAAGGATCAAAGGTTTTTTCTGGACGGCCTTTCTGGCCACCTCCAGGAAATGATATCCGCTTTTCAGACCTTCAATATAGGACAGGAGGACTTTGGTATCCGGATCTTCACTGAAATATTCCAGATAATCTTCTGTCCGGATATCCCCTTCGGTCCCGCTGGATACAAACTTGGAAAAGCCGACACCGCGCTCAATTCCCCAGGCCAACATCTGTACACCTACGTTGCCGCTCTGAGAGACATAGGATACACCGGCATGGAGGGGTTGAATCGGGGGCATGAGGGCATGCAAATTCGAGGCGGCCGAAAAGATCCCCATGGTATTAGGGCCGATAAGATGCATCCCCTTTTCGCGGGCCATCCGGACTACCTCATTTTCCAAAGCCCGACCCGCTGCCCCGGTTTCTGAAAAACCTGAAGTGATAATAATAACCGATCGGATTCCCTTTTCGGCACATTCAAGGAGGGATGATAGCACCAGATCTGCCGGGATGGTGATAACAGCCAGATTCACCTGAGCCGGGATCATTTTGACCGAAGGGTAGACCTGGAGTCCTAACAGGGTTCCTCCTTTGGGGTTGACCGGACAGATTAAGCCTTTAAAATCACCAACGATTATATTGGCCAGGATACGAAAACCCCACTTGTTGGGATTAGCCGAAGCGCCGATCATGGCGATTCCTCGGGGCTTAAAAAAAGCTTCAAAATAGGATGGATTCATAATATTTTGTAAAAACAATCCTTTCTTTAGCAAAAAATAAAGGTTCAAGATGCAAGATGCAAGTTTCAAGTACGATGCGGAAAAGCATCAAGTATGAGTAGCTGGCAAAAATCCTCAGCATATTTATATTTCGAGGTGCCCATGAAGTGTGAAGGCTTTGTAAAGAGAAAAGGGCAAGATTCAAAAGTATTTTTACCACCTTGACATTCTTGAGAGCTGCAACTTGCAACTTGCATCTCTTCGCCCGCTAAGGTGCCAAAACAATCAAGGCATCGACGGCTATGGGGCGGTTTCCCGAGACGATAAGGGGGTTTATATCGATTTCCTTTATTGCTTCGATCTCTAATCCTATCTGTCCGATCCGGATCAGAATATCAGCTAATAGATCCTTGTCCACGGCCGCCATGCCCCGTATGGCATCCAGCATCTTCCAGGCCTTGGTTTCCTGCATCATTTCCAGGGCCTGTTTTCGATCCAGGGGGGCGATTCGAAAGGACACATCTTCCAGTATCTCGGTAAATATCCCTCCCAGGCCAAAAAGGACACAGGGGCCGAACTGGGGATCCCGGGTCAGACCGGCCAATAATTCCCGTTTGCCTTTAAGCATCTCCTGGACCAAAACCGTTCCGGTTTTATCGTTCATGTGGTCCATGATTTCCTGAAAGGCCGTTTCGGCCTCCTGCTCATTCCGGATATCCAGCCGTATGAGGTCTTTTTCGGTTTTGTGGGTTATCTCAGGGGAATTCCCCTTCAGGACCAGGGGATATCCGAAATCCATGGCTGCTTTTCTCAGATCTTCCATGTCCGTACAGAGTTTTTCCCGGGTAACCGGGATATGATAATGGGAAAGAATCAGTTTGGATTCATACTCCGATAGGGTTGTCCGGCCTTCTTGCAAGGCCTTTTCGATAATCTCTTGAGGTTCCGGCATCCTGATATTCCTTTTCGTTTCAGATTCTAAAGAGCTTGACCTGTCTTCTGGAATTTGTTAATCAAATATTTAATAAAAAATAAGATAAAAAAATAATATCGGAAACAGGGTAACCAGTCAATGGTAAACTTAAAAGGGAGGATATCATGAATGTTAAAGAGGCGGTAGAGGTCAGACGGAGCATCCGGGCCTTCAGTCCGGAACCGGTCCCAAGAAATGTCCTGGAAGAAATCCTGGAAACAGCCCTCCGGGCCCCTTCCTGGGGGAACACCCAACCCTGGAAATTAACGGTCGTTGGCGGACAAGCCCTGGAAAGGATAAGAGAAGAGTACCTCATGCAGGCTAAAGAGGGCGTTCCGATAAATCCGGATTTTCCTTTTCAAACGTCCTTTAATGAAGTCCAGACCGCCCGATATAAGGGCCTGGGGAAAAGCCTTTTCCAGGCTTTGGGTATCGGACGGGAGGACCAGGAGAAAAGGCTGGCTTACAACCTGGACATGACCCGCTTCTTCGGGGCACCTTATCTGATCTACCTCCATTTTGACAGGGGCTTTAATCCTTACGCCCTGATGGACGGCGGCATTATGCTTCAAACCATCGCTCTCCTGGCGGCCGAGCAGGGATTGGGAACCTGTATCCTGACCCGTTCGGTCAGCTATCCCGATGTGGTTCAAAAACACGCCAGGATCTCGCCTGATCAGACCTTGATTATGGGAATAGGCCTGGGGTATCCGGTTCAAGGACATCCGGCCAATCTGTTCCAAAGTCAAAGAGGAAAGCCGGAGGAATTTCTTTCCTGGGTTGATGTAGCCTAAGATTAAAAGATAGGGACCGGGATCGGGGATCGGGGATCAGGGATCAGTTAGAAAACATAGTTTCATGTTTCAAGTTGCAGGTTGCAAGTGAAAACCTTTATTATTTGGCATTCTGTCCATTATCTCGCCCATCAACCTGGTTCTTTTAGGCTATTGGGCTTTTTCAAAGGAAAATAAAGGCGAGAGGCAATAGACGAGGGGCAAATAGTATGCAGAGAAAAAGCTGACCTATAGCCCATTGCCTATCGCCTGTTTAATTCCATTTTCACGCAAGGGAGATGCACATGTTAGTTTTGACGGAAAAAATAGGGCCGGTGACCACTGTCATCATCAACCGCCCGGAAGTCCGGAATGCGGTCGACGGACCGACGGCCCAGGCCCTGGTTGAGGCCTTCGAGGCTTTTGAAACCGATCCGGAGGCCAGGGTGGCAGTTTTGACCGGGGCAGGGGGTTTTTTCTGTGCCGGTGCTGATTTGAAAGCCGTCAGTCAGGGAAACCCCAACCGGCTGTCTGAAGACGGGTCCGGTCCCATGGGGCCATCGAGGCTGTTTTTGAGCAAGCCGGTCATTGCCGCGGTAGCCGGTTATGCCGTGGCCGGCGGATTGGAACTGGCCCTTTGGTGCGATTTGCGGGTGATGGAAAGGGATGCAGTCTTCGGGGTTTTTTGCCGGCGCTGGGGAGTCCCTTTGATCGATGGCGGAACCATTCGATTACCCCGACTGATCGGTCTTTCCCAGGCCCTGGATATGATCCTGACCGGCAGGCCGGTAGAGGCCGAAGAGGCTCTGCGTATGGGTTTGGCCAACCGGATCGTGGAAGCCGGGACCTCCAGGGCCGCAGCCGAAGCCCTGGCCGGACAGATCGCCGCCTTCCCTCAACATTGTATGCGAAACGATCGGCGGTCGGCCTACGAGCAGTTTGATCTCTCATTGGCTGAGGCCCTGAAAAACGAGTTTCGGAAAGGATTGGAAACAATCACCAGTGGTGAGACCCTGGAAGGGGCCGGCAGATTTTCCCAAGGGGCCGGTCGGCATGGAAAGTTTAGCGAGTAAAAATTACTGTTGTTCCTGGTTGGTAAGGGGATATTTTTTTAAATGGGAAAGAGAAAATGCAGTTGATGTCGAAATCACTGACTATCACTGACTAAAGGAGCATAAAAATGGCTGGAAATCATTTTACGCCGGTGCATCCTGGCGAAGTCATCCGGGATGAACTGGAGGAATTAGGCCTTACCCAATCAGCTCTGGCCAAACATATCGGGGTCTTACCTAAAACGATAAATGAAATTTGTCGCGGTAAGAGGGGTATTAGCGCGGAGATGGCCCTAAAACTCTCAAAGGCCTTGGGGGGCAGCCCTCAATTTTGGTTAAATCTGCAAAACAACTGGGAGATTAGCCAATTAGATAAAACAACCTTTGAAACGATTACGCGTGTTGCCGCATAATCCTATTCTCCATATGTTAAAAGATTTCTTGACACTTATTTTTAGGATATTATAATGGTCATTAAAAATATCATTCGGAGACGTTATGGAAGATTTTCAGAAGATACTCCCGGTCACCAAAGTAAAAAGAAACCTCCTGGAGATTGTCAAGCAGATGGAACAGGAAGAGGAGACGATTGCCCTTACCAAAAATGGTGAACCGATCGGGGTGATGATGTCTCTGTCCCGATACGAAGGACTCCTGGAGACCATTGAAATCCTGGGGAACAAAAAAATAGTAGCGGCCTTAAAAGCCTCTCAAAATGATTTTAAATCGGGCAAGGTAATGGATCATGAATCGGCCTGGAAAGAATAATGTTTTCCTGTCGTCTCCTCTATTCCGAAACCTCCGGCAAACAAATCAAATCCCTTCATCCCTCGCTAAAACCTCTGGTAAAAAAGCACATAGAAGAATTGAAAGAAAAGCCTTTCCTGGGTAAGCCTCTGGAGAGGGAGCTTTCAGGGTATTATTCTCTGAGAGCAAAAAAATTTCGGATCATCTATGATATCGATCACGAAAAACATCTCGTCCGGATTCATTATATGGGACCCCGAAAAGATATCTACGAACTTTTCCGGCAATGGTTGTCCATAGGACAGGGTTAGATAATTTGTATTGGTTCCTGAATGGAACCATTGGATCCCCTGCCCGGATTGGTTGACACCAACCATCCGGACAGGGTGATCTCTTCAACCGGTATATTTAGTAAACCGTTCGCCCAGGGACTTTCAAATCTTTTTAGCAGGCAAGGATTCCGCTGATTCCGGTCTTGGTTTCCTCCGTCAGGAATTCCCATAAACCGACCCTTTTTAAGGTGTCAACGGTCGGGATTCCGGAAGGATTCCAGCCCCGTTCCTGATAATAAATATCAATCAATTGGCGTAATTGCTCTTTTCTGAGGTTAATCAGAATTTCCCGTTTTTCAGAGGTTTTCATGGCCGAAATATGATCGAGGGGTTTTTCCAAAATTCGGCTCAGCTCTTCGTCGTGATATTTCCCTTCAGCCTCATAGAGCAGGTCATCGGTCGGCCCGATGGCCCGGTCGGGTATCCAATCGTATTTTCCGGTTTGTCTTCCAAAGGTCATGACGTTCATGACCCGCTGCAGGTTGATATCCCGGTCCGTTTGCTCGAAGATCTTCTCCCAGGTCATATCGGTTCCCAGCATACCGTTATAGAATTCGGCGTAGAGTTCTTGTGAGGCGGGGTTGATATATTTATCCTTATCATTTTGCCTTTCCGATTCCGGATTGAACACGTCCACCCAGGGGAGCTTGCACAGACCCAGATTATCATTTCCCAGACGGACACGGGGATAGGTGATCAATGCCTTGGCCTTGGCCTCAAAAGTAGGAAAGGCGCCAAGGAGGTCCACCTTGATCAGCCAGGCTGCGGCATGATGGGCACCGATATCGCTGGCCGCCGCGTAAGACCCTTGCATGGATAAGGATCGGTGTGTCCGGTAAAGGGAAAAGGGCAGCCCTTTGGTATGCATGGCAAATCGTTCGAGTTCCTGGATCGGGGCCGGTTTTCCCGTTCTTTTTGCATACTTATCCGCTACCCAGTTGATCAGTTCGAGCATTCCCCGGCTGGCGGTTCGGGACAATTCGGTCTCTCCATGGGCAAGCTGATGGATAAAGGTCAGGGCCGCTTTTTCATCGCCAAAGTTCAGTTCAACCCCTCCCGTATCCTCTTTCGTCAGATAGCCCCTTTGAAAGCATTCCATGATAAAGGCCATTAAAACGGCCACGGTGATGGTATCCATCCCGTAATTATCGCAGTGCCAGTTGGCCTCCATGATAAATTCAGGGTTCCACATACCGAGATTGGAACCGAATCCGGCCGCCGTTTCATACTCCGGACCGTCCACCCAGACTTTTTCCAAACGAGGGCCGGTGGTCAAGGTCACCCAGCCTCCCTTGGTGCAGCGCAGGTTGCATCCGGGAAAACATCCATCCACCCCCTTATGCTCAAACAACCTCTCGGCATAAGTCGTCCCACAGATCTGCCCGGCCCGGGGGTCCGATCCAAGCTGGTAATTTTTCACCGGAAGGGATTGAAAGGCCTCCTGATTCATGAAAGAGATCAAACCGGCCGAGCCCTTGCGGGACATCTGCAACGATTTGGGATCGACTTCCTTGACCACTTTGTGGAGCTGGACGCCGGCCTTTTTTACCCTCTCCCAGTCATGGGCGCCATAGGGGTTTTCTCCTTGGGGGTATTCGGCCAATATGACGATGGCCCGGATACCCTTATCCATCATGACTGAACCCAGTCCGGTCCTTCCGGCCTGTTTGGTTCGAAAGAGGCCCCTGGTTCCATTTACCGGTTTGGTGGGATCAAAATAATGACTGTTGATACAACCATAGGTTGTGTTAACGGCTCCGATGCCGCTGGTCAGGAAGACAATATCCTTTTTGGTATAACCTTGGCCCATGAATTGATCGATCAGATATTTTTCCAGATCAAATACCTGATCAACGGCCGGCGACGGCATGAAGGTGATCTCGCCTTTAAAGCCATTGATGACGATTATGGTGTCTTCTCCGGCCTTGCCGGTTATTTCCAGGGCATCGAACCCGGCGTATTTGAGGTAAGCCCCAAAATGGCCTCCGAAATTGGAAACCCCAGGTATATGGGTTATGGGAGACAAGGAGATGGCCATACATTTGCTGGTGCCCGGGAATTGAGGAATGCCTCCAAGAGGCCCCGGAGACAGGATCAAGGGGTTTTCCGGATCATAGGCCGAAGTCTTCGAGGTTAACCTCCGGTGCAGCAAATACAAACCCAGACCCCGGCCCCCTATGAAGAAGTCCCTTATCTTTTGGTCAAGTTTGTCGACTTTGATGTCCCTGCTGCCGACATCGATGGTTAAGGTTTGGTTGGCATAGCCATGTTCCAGACGTGTTTTGGTATACTGCATATTTTCCTTCTTTTTTTACTGGAATTTTACTTGCCTGATTTTAATCGGATTCCTTAGAGAACCCTTTGTTATTAAGCCATTATGACCCTGTAGAGCGCTACGAAGCATGAAAATGTTTTAGTCCGAACTCCGAACTCTAAACTCCGAACAGGGCTTTCCTGCTGGCTGGGGCGAGTTTAAAATAGGGGGAAGGGAGAGTCAAGGGAAAAATAAGGAAAAGGAGAAAGCCGTTTAAAGTTCCAGAAAAGGAAGGGGCTTGCCCTTGCGATAGGCCAGGGCCTGGGAGGAGGCGATCAGATTCCCCTGTTCGTCCTGAACTTTAATATCATAATTGGCCGTTTTATTGGTCCGGCTGAATTCTCTGGCTTCGGCTGTGAGGGTGCTTCCCGGAGCCGGTGATGAAACATAAGTGATATTCATATTCAAGGCTACAGCCAGGGTGCCATAGGCATTGCAGGCCGTCTGAAAGGCCTCGTCGATCAAAGCGAATATAGCCCCGCCATGGGCCATACCGAAAATGTTTTCCATATCCGGGGTAAAGGTCATGGTCACCTTTGAATAGCCTTCGTTCAGGTCGACCAGTTTCAATTTAAATTTTTTTGCAAACGGTTCCTGGGCTACCCGATGGGAGATAGCTTCTTTGACCCGGTTATCCATTTTCGTCCCTTTTGTCTGACAGGATTAACAGGATTTAAGGGCTCTAAAATCAAGGGCATCCAGTAGATCCTGTCTAATTAAAAGTATTCAAATCGGCTGGCTACACAATAAGGATAGAATATAAAGCAGGGGTTTAAATCTGGCGCGCCCAGCAAGATTCGAACTTGCGACCTACGGATTCGTAGTCCGGCACTCTATCCACTGAGCTATGGGCGCGCAATTAATATATAAACCGAAAGGGGAAAACTGTCAACTCCATTTAAGTTGTGGCCTACAGTTAACTGTTTGAAGAATACCTTAACAATTCTTCTTGACAACCTACCTATTAGTAGGTAATATATGATCCATCTTTTTTGTTTGGCGGCATAGCCAAGAGGCTAAGGCGGCGGTCTGCAAAACCGTTCTTCACTGGTTCGAATCCGGTTGCCGCCTCCAGAATCAGTTCTTGAAGCGATATGAGACTAAAAGCAGATACAAAAAAACAGATTCTTGACATTGCGGAGAATCTTCTCCTCGACCGGGGGTATAATGGTTTTAGTTACAAAGATATTGCCAGCGCGCTGAACATCAAAACCGCCTCGATACATTATCACTTCCCCAAAAAAACCGATCTTGGCGTGGCCATTATACAACGGGCCATAAGACGATTCGAGAAATGGACCCGTTTGATGGAAAAGGAAGATATCGGCTACTCGAAAAAATTGAACGAATATTGTTTGATTTTCAAAAGATATGTGGACCGGGACCAACAGATTTGCCTCGGGGGAGCACTCGAAACCGATTTTAAGACCCTCCCCCTGGAGATGCAGAAAGAAACACGGATATTGACTTCTACAATGCATCAATGGCTGGAAAAAATTCTGGCTGAAGGTAGAAATAAAGGCGAGTTTAAATTTTCAGGTATACCCAGGGATCTGGCTTTCTTGATCTCCTCAGGCCTCCAGGGGGCCATCCAAAATGTTCGCGTGGCGACGCCGTCCTGTTTTGATTCGGCAGTGAAAGAGATAATGCATCTTATAGGCCCCTGAAATTTTTTTTAATCTTTAATGTCTATCTATTAGTAGGTAATTATCCGTGCCTTACCCTGGGGAGGGATCTATTGCGTGGTGGAGAAAAAGGAAAAACAAAAAGAGCTCGAAAGAAGTTGAGGTGAAACATGACTGAGGTGCAAAAAATAAGAACTTATTCTGCAGAAACGATCAAAAAGATCTGCCTGGAGGCCGGGGCGGACGATGTGGGCCTGGTAGATTTGAGCCGGGAGTCCCTGGAAAAAGAACGGGAGGGGATCTTACACGTCTATTCCCTCGCCCGCAGCGTTATATACATTATCAGCGTCAATAACCGCGAGAACATT